>NZ_JBYCKL010000080.1:0-102347 GCF_057473365.1 Halomonas sp. TH-94 | reverse complement strand
GGGTCGTTAGCTCAGTTGGTAGAGCAGTTGGCTTTTAACCAATTGGTCGTAGGTTCGAATCCTACACGACCCACCAGATACGCAAAAACGCCCTAGCCGTTCTTCGGTTGGGGCGTTTTTCGTTGTATTCGCTACGCTGTGCAGGGTTGGAGCCCCCAGGCTCACAGCCACGCGCCCACCCTCGCCTGGAACGAATCCGCCACTTGGCGATCGCACGCACGGCTTCGGTAGGGAGGCGCCGTCAGGCGATAGCAACGCTGACGGTAAGTAGTAAATGGCAGCGAGGGGAGTGCCTAGCGCAGGCCTAGGACAGACAGCACCACCAGCACGATGACGACAGCGCCGACAATCCAAACGATATTGTTCATGAAGACCTTCCTATAGTGACAGTGATCGAGAGCTGTCCAATCTTGTTACCGTTCGTGAGGATTCTGGTTTTATTGTTGGTAGAGGCTGTGATAGGGCAATCGATATGCCTTGTGGTTGATCAGAGATTGGCCAGTAACATCAATGCAATGAATGTGGCAATTATAGAAAATGAGATCGCTGCATTTCTAATCATTTTTATGAGATTTCTACTCCTGTGTCGATTCGACTCTGACTCTTGAGAGGCGCCGCATTCCTTGCGGCGCTTAGTGCAACATCCTGTTTAGGCACTTCCTTCGCCACACCTAGAGTAATGATAGAGGATGATGAGAGTGAAGACTGTGCGCTGACGCACGTTGACTAGAGGGTTAGTGGATCGTCATGTCGGTGACTTGGTTTCAGTCGCATTGATATCCATGCTCATCAAGTCGTCGTCACCTTTCGCTGCCCGCCTGACTGAGGTGCCGGTGAGCGCGGCTTCGGGTAAACGTGGCGGCTTGAAGGGGAAACCATGCTGTTGCTCTCCTGGCTCACGCTCGGGAGCGCGCGAGAATTTCTTGAATGCTGTCGGCGCAGGTGTGCTTGGAGGAGTGGAAGTTGACATGTTGACCTCATCTTGTTGCGCGGCCTTCAGAAAGAAGTGCCGATAGCACAATAATGGTTTGCCGATAATTGCCTGTCGGTGCGCTAACAAACGGAGGTCTAATATCGTTTATGTTGCCGAGTTGCCTGCGGGCTGGTGAAGTCATGAGAATGAAGGCGTTTCACCGCACCTCCTGAGAGCGCAAAGCATATCGAATTTAAAGAACTGGTAGCCATTACGTCCTTTGCGTTTGGCATGGTACATGGCGGTATCGGCAAGGTGTATCAGTTCCTCCGGTGTGCCACCGCTCTCTGGAAAAAGACTGATTCCTAAACTGCCGGTAATATCGATTTTCTGGTTACTCACATGATGTGATGCCTGCAATGATTGAAGAATGATGTCAGCTACTTGGCGGGCGTCATCGGCCCCATGTACCTCGGTCAATAGAATCACGAACTCATCACCGCCTATGCGGCTGACCGTATCGGTATCTCGAACGCAGCTTTTCAGACGGCTGGCGATGGATTGCAACAGTGAATCCCCGGCAGCATGGCCTAGGCGATCATTGACAGCCTTGAAACCGTCGAGATCGAGGAACAGTAGCGCTACTTGCCAACGATGGCGTTGGGCCAAACCAATGGCGCGTGACAGTCGTTCCTCCAGCAGGACCCGATTGGGCAGGTCCGTAAGAGCGTCGTGTTGGGCCAAGTACGACATTCGGTTGGAAAGGACGTGTGACTGATTTATATGGTGGAAGACGATTACGGCGCCGGTGACTTGGCCGTCGTGGTCGCGGATGGGGGCTGCGGAATCCTCGATGGCAACTTCGCTGCCATCGCACCGAATGAGAACTGAGCCCATCGCCAAACCGACGATGCGATTCTCTTCTATGGCCCGTTGAGCGGGATCGCTGACCAGCTGGCGCGTCTCGCTGTCGACCACATGGAAGACCGTCGATACGGGTTTGCCCACTGCATTTGCCTTGGACCAGCCGGTCAATGATTCGGCCGCCCGGTTTAGGTACGTAACACGGCACTCGATGTCGATAGAGATGACGGCATCGCCTTTGGAGTTGAGGGCCACTCGGGCGCGTTCCCTCTCCATGTGGAGAGCCGCCTCGGCAGCACGAAGCTTGTAGCCATCGTGATGCCTTGAGGTGATCTTCTCCAGTGTCAGGATGAAGCCCCGCCTGTCGGGTAGGCGCGCTGCATTGATGCTGAACCACGCGGTTCGGCGGTCTACATTCGCGATGCGGGCTTCGATTTGGCAGTGGGTGTCGCAAACGAACGCCTGCTTCCATTCGTCATCAACTCGTTGACGGTCGTCTGCCACCAATACGCTCGACCAGTGTTTGGCATGTAGCCAATCGGACGCCCGTCCACTCATGGTCAGGTATACAGGGTTCCCATACTGATAGATGCCCTTCATGTTGACGATCAGGGCACCGATCGGGAGGCTTTCCAGGGTTGTCTCGTACAGCGTGAGCGATCGATCGATGAGGGCCGGAGGCTGCTTTGGAAAAATCGCCTGGCCATTCCCGTCAGGTGCTGGGGCGGGCTCAGGTACTGTCGTCATCCTTTGACGCATGGCTCACTCCGTCGGTTCATGGCTGATGACTGGCATCGGGGCAGGACGACAAGCAGAGAATCAAGATCACCGAACAATCTAGTTATGCTCGCTGCATCCCTCTGTGCGGTAACGTACAGAGAGCGCCGGCTAGCCCTCTATACTGATCCGTGGATGCCATGATTTGAAAAAGCGTCAGTGCGGAACGGCGCTCTTCATGCTGCCGGTGATTATTGCCCAACGGCGGGCCAACGCCCGCGCGGACCGAAGTGCTGCAATCGTGTTTCGACATGCCCGAGCAGGCGGTGAGAAGCAAATGCCATGATAAAAGCACAATTCCATCATCAGTTTAGACGTCACTTCATGGCGGGTCCGTCCGGTATCGCACATGGTCAACCGACGAAGCGTCATGATGGGATAGGGAGCGTAAAGCGGATGTATTCAACGAAAGATGGTCCGCAAAACCATCTGCTAGGTCTGTTGCCCGAGGAGGAGCTTGAGCGAATGCTTCCCCACCTCGAACGGGTAACGTTGCCGCTTGGCAAAACGCTGTGTGAGTCCGGCGGCATCATGGAGTATGTCTACTTTCCGTTGGATGCGATCGTGTCGCTGTTGTGCGTCATGGAAAATGGAGCATCGACGGAAATTGCGGTAGTGGGAAATGAAGGGATAGTGGGCGTGTCACTGTTCATGGGCGGTGAGACCACGCCGAGCCGAGCCATCGTGCAGAGCGCCGGCGAGGCTTACCGGCTCAGGGGGCAACGAATCAAAGATGAGTTCTATCGTGCGGGCGTGATGCAGAAACTGCTGCTTCGCTATACTCAGGCCCTGTTGACGCAAATGGCTCAAACGGCGGTATGCAATCGGCACCATTCGGTAGACCAGCAGCTCTGTCGTTGGCTTTTGCTGAGCCTGGACAGGCTGCCGAGTGACCAGTTGATCATGACCCAGGAATTGATTGCCAATATGCTCGGAGTGCGTCGGGAAGGCGTGACCGAGTCGGCAGGCAAGCTTCAGCGAGCAGGGTTGATCGCTTATCATCGGGGACGCATTACGGTAACAGACCGCCCGGGCCTCGAATCAAGGGTTTGCGAGTGTTACGCAGTCGTTAAAAGTGAATATGACCGGCTACTGGACCCCCGAGCCAAATTCTGAACGGTAATTATAATTCGTACCTTTTTATTTCCTGTGTACGCTAGCGTCCCGACTTGTCCTTTATATCATGGTATCCTGAAATATATTGCCTGATGGATAGGTTTCAGGATCTCGATATGCAGTCGACATTGAAATTATCGCTTAGTTTTCATGCCGCTTGCCAGGTACGTCGACGCCGGAGCAACCATGATCCCCTGCCACTCAACTCTTGCCTCGAATCGGCTGCTACAAACATTGCCGCCAGCGGAAGAAGCGACTTTCATGGCGGCTTGCGAGCCTGTCCCCTTGGTGTTTGGTGAGGTGCTGGTCGAGCCGGGGGCGAATTTCAAACATGCCTATTTTCCGCTGCACGGCTTCATCTCCTTGATGACTTGTCTGAACGGGGGCGAGCGATTGGAAGTGGCGATGGCCGGAAACGAAGGGATGCTGGGAGCGTCGCTGCTTCTAGGCGTTGAAACGTCTTCCTTGTGTGCCCTGGTGCAGGGGGGTGGCACGGCACTGCGCATTGAGGCCGCTGCGTTTCGACTTCTGGCGCCTGGCTGTCCCGTGTTGCAACGGCGGGTGCACCGCTACCTTTATGTGCTGATGAATCAACTGGCGCAAACTGCCGCCTGCACGCATTTCCACCAGATTGAAGCGCGGCTGGCACGCTGGCTGCTAATGACCAATGATCGCGCCGGCTCCAACAGTCTGCAGCTGACCCATGAATTCCTTGCGGTAATGTTGGGAGTCAGGCGTGCCGGTATCACCCATGCGGCCACGGCTCTGCAAGCTCGTGGGTTGATCAGTTATCGTCGCGGCAGTATCACGGTCCTCGACCGGGCGGGCCTTATCGAGGCCTCCTGCGACTGTTATGCCCATGATTGCTTGCTGTATGACAATATCCTGGGCTCCCGCTCCCCCCTGGTCTCTTCATGACATGAGGGTATAGGCGAGTTAGGCGGGGAGAAATTGTACTGGGATGTGGTCTACAATATAGTAAGGCAGCAGCGGCGGGAGCCGCCGCGAAGCTGCTTGGCGCGTGCCGACCGACAGAGAGTCCGTAACGGTGCGCCTGATACATGCGGGGGGAGCCCCTGCCAGTCACAGTGGTAGACACGATGACGATCATGACTTCCCGAATCGAAGTGCGCGAGCACCTGGCCCGCGCCTACTGCCCAACCCGTATCCCGGCCGAAGACGAGGCTCGCATCGACGAGATCAAGCGTCTACTCGAGCTGCACAACGCGGTGCTGGTCGCTCACTATTACACCGATGACGCCATTCAGCAGCTGGCCGAAGAGACCGGCGGCTGCGTTGCCGACTCGCTGGAGATGGCCCGCTTCGGAGCGCGCCACGAGGCCGAGACCCTGGTGGTGGCCGGCGTGCGCTTCATGGGCGAGACGGCCAAGATCCTGTCTCCCGAGAAGCGTGTGCTGATGCCCACCCTGGAAGCGACCTGCTCGTTGGATATCGGCTGCCCGGCAGACCAGTTCAGTGCCTTCTGCGATCAACATCCCGACCGTACCGTGGTGGTCTATGCCAATACCTCGGCAGCGGTGAAGGCGCGTGCCGACTGGGTAGTGACCTCCTCCATCGCGGTGGATGTCATCGAACACCTGCAGGCACGCGGTGAGAAGATCCTGTGGGCCCCCGACAAGCACCTTGGCGGCTATATCCAGCAGAAGACCGGTGCCGACATGCTGATGTGGGACGGTGCCTGCATCGTGCACGAGGAGTTCAAGGCCAAGGGTATCGAAGACCTCAAGGGGCTCTACCCCGAGGCGGCCGTGCTGGTGCACCCGGAGTCGCCGGCTGCGGTAGTGGCATTGGCCGACGTGGCCGGCTCGACCTCGCAGTTGATCAAGGCGGCCAAGGAGCTGCCCCACGACAAGCTGATCGTGGCCACCGACCGTGGCATCTTCTTCAAGATGCAGCAGATGGTGCCCGAGAAGACCCTGTTCGAGGCGCCTACTGCCGGCAACGGCGCTACCTGTCGCAGCTGCGCTCACTGCCCTTGGATGGCCATGAACGCGCTGGACAACCTGGCAGGCGCCCTGCGCGAGGGCAGCGGCGAGATCTTCGTCGACGCCGGGCTACGCCAGCGGGCGCTCAAGCCGCTGGAGCGGATGCTCAACTTCCAGAAGTAGAAGGGGGCGGCCAGGCCGCTTCCGGTTTGACGACTTCAAGGCCCGCGCCACCCGGCGCGGGCCTTTTTCATCAAAACTTCTCCATTGTCTCCCGATAGCCCACGAAGGCCTCGCGCCGCTGTTCGATGCGCGCCAGGGCATTGCCATCGCCGCTCTGCTCGGCGACCTGGCGGGCGACGTCGAGCTGACGAATCGCACGCTGGATATCGCCGGTGAGCTGCATGTTCTCGGCCCGGGCCAGGTGGCCCCAGGCTTCACGGCCGCTACGACCGGCGGCTTCGGCGAGCAGGGTGAAGACCTGAGGGTCCTCGGGGCGGCGTTCGGAGAGGTCGCGCAATATGCGATAGGCTTCGTTGGGGTCGCGCTGCAGCAGTGCTTCGCCCAGGGTTCGTGTGGCCGGCATATGGCCAGGCATCAGGCGCAGAATGCGCCGGCTGCGCTCGATGGCATCGTCATAGCGGCCGGCCTGGAAGGCCACGTCGGCGGCGCTGACCGGCAAGAGCGCCAGATCGGGCAGCTCCCGGGCCAAGGCGTCGAGCTGGCTGAGCGCGCTGTCGGTCTGGCCTCGATGGGCGGCGATCAGGGCATCCAGATAGCGCCTGGCGGTTTGGGGGGCGTCGCTCTGGGCAAAGCGAGTCGCTGCTTGCTGGGGGTCGCGCTGATTCACCGTCAGCAGGGCTCGCGCGCGGATCAGGTGATAACTCGGATCGTCCTGGCGTGGACGGATGGCCTCGAGCTGCGACGCGCGCGACTCGGCATCGCTGATGCGCGACTCGGTGAGGGGGTGAGTGAGCAGGAATTCCGGCGGATTGCCGCCCTGCAGGCTCACCTGACGCTGCATGTCGCGAAACATCCTGACCATGGCCTGGGGGTCGAAGCCTGCCTGGGCCATGGTTTGCAGGCCGAGGCGGTCGGCCTCCTGCTCGAAGCGCCGAGAATAGGCCAGCCGGTCCTGGATGAAAGCGGCCTGGGAGCCCATGGCGGCGGCAATGCCAGCGTCGCCGCCGCCGCTGGCGGCAATCAACATTCCAGCCAGCATGGCCGCCATGGCGGGCAACTGAGTCTGCTCGGCACGGGCCTGGCCACGAGCATAGTGGCGCTGAGAGAGGTGGCCCAATTCGTGGGCCAGTACCGAGGCAACCGCATCCTCTTCATCGGCAAAGGCGAACAAGCCGGCATTGATGCCGATGACCCCGCCGGGTACGGCAAAGGCATTGAGCGTGCGGCTGTCCACCATCGTCACCACGGTACGAGTGTCTGCCAGTCCGCTGTGCGGCAGCAGGCGCGCCAATAGCGTCTCGACGTAATCCTGGGCGATGGCGTCGTGCCATATGGGGGCTCGGGCACGGAACTGGCGTAGCCAGGCGCGGCCCAGGCGAAACTCTTCACCCGTCATCGCCTGGCTGGTGCCGGTCAAGCTGGGTAGTCCGTAGTCGTCCGAGGCGCTTACCGGAGCGGGCACGGCCAAGGCCAGCATCGAGGCAGCAACGGTAGCGGTCAGGCAGGTTCGGGTCTTGCGCAGCATGTGCCAGTCTCGTGTTAAGCGGCAGGTCAGTTTCTATCCGACATTGATTCGTCCAGCAAAGTGCCTTTAAATCTCAAGGGTTTTACGCTTTCCTGCAAGGCCCCGCGTCTTGCAGCAGGCGTTCTGGCATTCTCTCGGGAGACGACATGGCTGTGCAACCAGATGATGTACTCGATGCCTGCGGCCTGCCTTGCCCCCTGCCACTGCTCAAGGCAAAGCAGGCATTGGCCAGGCTCCAGGCCGGTCAGGTGCTCGAGATCAGGTCGACCGACGCCGGCTCCTGGCGCGATTTCGAAACTTTCGCCGAACACAGCATTCATCACCTGATGGCGCGTGAGGAGCGGGACGAGGTCTATCACTACTGGCTGCGGAAGGGCGAGGTGCCCGCCGCATGACGCTGCGAGAGGTATTCAAGGGCTGGGTCGAGCACTACTTCTCCGATGAGGAAGCGGTGATCATGCTGGTGCTGCTGGTGCTGGGCTTCGCCGTGGTGATTCTTTTCGGCCGTATGCTGGCACCCTTCCTCACCGCCCTGGTGATCGCTTTCCTGCTGCAGGGTGGAGTGAATGCCCTCACGCGCCGGGGCGTGCCGCATTTGATGGCCGTGATCCTGATATTTCTCGCCTTTATCGGCGTGCTGCTGACGTTGGCGTTCATCCTCATGCCCTTGATATGGAACCAGCTGGTGGGCCTGGTTCAAGAAACGCCACGCATCGTGGCCAGCGGACAGCGCTGGCTGGATGACGTCCAGGAACGCTATCCCAATCTGGTGACGCCGGATCAAGTCCAGGAGTGGATTGCCGTGGCGGGTCGCGAGCTGACCCAGTTCGGCCAGCGCGCCCTGACGCTCTCGCTGGCCTCGTTGGGCAACGTGCTGGCGCTGATCATCTATCTGGTGCTGGTGCCGATTCTGGTGTTCTTCCTGCTCAAGGATCGCGAGCAGCTGGTGGGCTTCACCCTGTCGCTGCTGCCGCAGCAGCGTTCGCTCATGACGCGTATCTGGCAGGAGATGGATACGCAGATAGCCAACTACGTGCGCGGCAAGTTCGTCGAGATCATCATCGTCGGCACGGTGTCGTTCTTCACTTTCGCCATTTTCGGCTTGCCCTACTCGGCGCTGCTGGCGGTACTGGTAGGGTTCTCGGTGTTGGTGCCTTATATCGGCGCCGCGGTGGCGACTCTACCGGTGGCGGCGGTGGCGGGTTTTCACTTCGGCATGAGCGAGCAGTTTCTCTACGTACTGATCGCCTATGGTGTGATCCAGGCCTTGGATGGCAACGTGCTGGTGCCGATCCTGTTCTCCGAGGCGGTCAACCTGCATCCGGTGTCGATCATCGTGGCAGTGCTGTTCTTCGGCGGGGTGTGGGGATTCTGGGGTATCTTCTTTGCCATCCCCCTGGCCACGCTGCTAAAGGCGCTGGTATATGCCTGGCCGCGTGGCATCAGGCAGCATCAGGACTCACAGTTGATCGCCGAGCTGGAGCAGCGCGAAGAGTGAGGCGCCATTGGCATCCGTCCGGCTGACCGAGCCGGACGGAGCAAAAGTGGTTTCCCGGGGTCTTAGTGGCTGGCGTGAAGTGCCTGTGCAGCTTCGAGGACTTCCTGGGCGTGACCGTTGACCTTGACGCCGCGCCATTCGCGGGCGAGCCTGCCCTCAGCATCGATCAGGAAGGTACTGCGCTCGATACCGAGGTGCTCCTTGCCATACAGCTTCTTCAGTTTGATGACGTCGAACAGCTTGCAGAGCTCTTCGTCCTTGTCGGAGATCAGCTCGAAGTTGAAGGCCTGCTTGGCCTTGAAGTTCTCCTGAGCGCGAATGCCGTCCCGTGAGACGCCGAGAATGACCGTATTGGCTGCCACGAATTCGTTCATGCGGTCGCGAAAGTCGCCGCCCTCGGTGGTACAGCCGGGCGTGCTGGCCTTGGGGTAGAAGTAGATCACTACCTGGCGGCCCGCGAGCCGATCGAGGGAAACGCTGGTGTCGCCGGTGGCGGCAGCGGTGAAGTGCGGAACGGGCTGTCCGATGGCAAGCGTCATGGGGGCTCCTGTGATCCATGTAAGGCGCTTCATTACACGCAGACCGTGGCCCACTGTCAAAGAGCCCGACAGCGTGCTGTACAGGCCTGTGTGGCCTGAGTACCATTTACCCTTTGTTCGTGACCCTGTCGATGTATGGCACACGAAGGCGGCATGAGCGCTATTGCGTAGAGGAAAGAGAGGATGATCACTGGCAGTATCGTCGCCCTGGCGACGCCGATGAAGACAAATGGCGATATCGACTGGGAGGCGTTGCGCCGCTTGGTGAACTTTCACCTGGAGAACGGTACCGACGGGATCGTGGCAGCCGGCACCACCGGGGAGCCCACCACCATGTCGTTCGCGGAGCATTTCGATGTGATCCGCGCTGTGGTGGAAGAGGTCGACGGCCGCATCCCGGTAATCGCCGGCACCGGGGCCAACGCCACCTCCGAGGCCGTGGAACTCGCTCGCTATGCCAGCGAAGTGGGCGCCGACTACTGCCTTTCGGTTTGTCCGTACTACAACAAACCCACCCAGGAAGGGCTGTATCGCCATTTCAAGGCCGTGGCAGAAGGCAGCCGCCTGCCGGTGATTCTCTACAACGTACCCGGTCGCACCTGCTCCGATCTCTACAACGAAACCGTGATGCGCCTGGCCGAGATCGACAACATCATCGGCTTGAAGGATGCCACCGGCAATCTGGAGCGCGCCGAGGATCTCATCTCACGGCTCAAAGGCAGCGGCTTCATGCTCTACTCCGGCGATGACGGCACCGCCTGCGAGTACATGCTGATGGGCGGCAACGGCGACATTTCGGTCACCGCCAACGTGGCGCCCAAGGCCATGCACGAGCTTTGCGCAGCGGCCATCGCGGGTGACGCCGATCGGGCGCATCAGATCAATACCCGCCTGATGCCGCTGCATACCAATCTCGGCATCGAGTCCAACCCGATTCCGGTCAAGTGGGCGTTGCAGCGTATGGGCATGATCGACCAGGGGATTCGCCTGCCGCTCACCTGGCTCTCCAGCAAGTACCACGCGACGGTTGACGAGGCCCTGCAACTGGCTGGCGTGATCGAAGATTGAGGCGGACGAAGAGCTCGCCGCCCCGAGAACCTGACTGCAAGGTGACTGCATGAATTCTGCGCTGAAATGGATGCCGCTGGTGGCCGTGGCTGCCCTGGCCACTGCCGGCTGCGCCCGCGAAGGCTTCTATGACGACCGCAACATCGATTACGTGAGTGCCGAGCGCAGTGCGCCCCTGGTACTTCCGGAAGGCCGCAACCAGCAGCGCTATCGGGATGCCATGCCGGTACCCCAGGCGCAAGGCAGCCTGCATCGCAGCGATGAGCGTTTCCGCGCCCCTAGCCCGACCCGCCTGGCATCGGGCAGTGCGGTGGATCGGGACTTCGTCGAACGGCGTGAGATCGGCAGCGATCGCTGGCTGGTGGTGGCGGCCGACCCGGGCATGGTATGGCCCCAGCTGCAGGACTTCACTCGTGCTCGCGGCTTGCAGGTTCAGTCTAGCGACGATGCTCGCGGCGTCATGGAGACGACGCAGGGTCGTCTGAGCGTACGTCAGGGGCTGCGTGCCGGAGACAGTGAAGTTCGCTGCGATCAGAACGGGCGTCCGGTGGCTGCCTGTCTCGATGCGCTGGAGCAGCACTTCAGCGCGCGTAGCGCCACTGCCAGCGCCGCCTCCCTGGCCGGCCAGCAGATCGCCAGTGAAGATCGCCTGAGGCTGGAGCAGCTTGCCGGCGGCGAGTGGGTCGTGCACATTCCGCTGGATATCGACCGCGTCTGGGCCGAGCTGAACCATCAGCTGCAGTCCGACTTCACCGTCGAGGGACGCCGTGAGCTGCTGGAGCAGAATCCGCAGCAGCATGACTTCCTGGTCAACTACATGACCCTCTCGGAGCGGGGGCGCGGCTTCCTGCAGATCGCCTTCAGTGCCGACGTGCGCCAGACGCCTCAGGAAATTCGTTTGGTACTGGAGCCCCAGGGCGCCGAGCGCACGACCCTGCGCGCCGTCAACGAGAGCGAGCGCCGCTTCGAGGCCGAGGATGCCCGTGAGCTGCTCGAGCGCGTGGCGGGCCTGCTGCGCTGATGCCGAAGGGGCAAGTCATCGAGCCGCTGCCGGAGCGAGGCAGGATCTGCTTTGCGTCACTCGGCAGCGGCAGCAAGGGCAATGCGACCCTGGTCAGCGATGGCGAGACCACGCTATTGGTCGACTGTGGCTTCGGGCTGCGCGAAGCCGAACGCCGGTTGGCTCGGCTGGGCTTGCATCCTCGTCAGCTCGATGCCGTGCTGGTCACCCATGAGCACGGCGACCATCTGCGTGGAGTAGGGCCGCTGGCGCGTCGCCATGCAGTGCCGGTCTATATTACCCCGGGCACCTGGCTCTCAGGTCGTCTCGGCGAGGTGCCGCAGCGCCACTGGATCACGCCGCAGTCGCGCTTTGCGGTGAAGAGCTTGACGATCGATCCGATCACCGTGCCCCACGATGCCCGTGAGCCGGTACAGTTCCGCTTCGAGTCCCGTGGGCGCCACCTCGGTGTGCTGACCGATCTTGGCCATCCCACCGACCACGTCGTCGAAACCTTTCGAGGTTGCGACGCGCTGGTGCTCGAGTGCAATCACGATCGCCACATGCTCGAGATCGGCCCCTATCCGCCACGGCTCAAGCGGCGCGTCGGCGGTAACTGGGGGCACCTGGCCAACGTGCAGGCGGCGGCCCTGCTGCAGCGCCTGGGGCTGGATCGCCTTCAGCGCATCGTCTGTTCACATCTTTCGGAACACAACAACCGCCCCGAGCTGGCTCTCGAGGCCCTGACGCCGCTGCTCGACGGCGACGGCTCACGTCTGACCATCGCTGCCCAGGACAGCGGGATGCACTGGCAGACGATCAACTGAATTGCCACTCTCAGGTCATGCCTTCATCCTTTCTGGAGACCCCCATGGAAAAGCGCCAAGAACTCTACGCCGGCAAGGCCAAATCGGTGTACGCCACCGATGATCCCGATCTTCTCGTCCTCCACTTCCGTGACGATACCAGCGCATTCGACGGCGAGCGCATGGAGTCGCTGGCGCGCAAGGGCATGGTCAACAACCGCTTCAATGCGTTCATCATGGAGAAGCTCGCCGCGGCGGGCATTCCCACCCATTTCGAAAAGCGCCTTTCCGATACCGAGAGCCTGGTCAAGAAGCTCGAGATGATTCCGGTAGAGTGTGTGGTGCGCAATATCGCTGCCGGTGGCCTGGTCAAGCGCCTCGGCGTCGAAGAAGGCCGCGAACTCACGCCGCCCACCTTCGAGCTGTTCCTCAAGAACGACGCTCTTCACGATCCGATGATCAACGAGTCGCTGGCCGAAACCTTCGGCTGGGCCACGCCGGAGCAGCTGGCCGAAATGAAAACCTTGACCTTCAAGGTCAACTCGGTGCTCAAGCAGCTCTTCGCCGACGGTGGCCTGCTGCTGGTGGACTACAAGCTGGAGTTCGGCCTGTTCAAGGGACAGATCGTGCTGGGCGACGAGTTCTCACCGGATGGCTGTCGCCTGTGGGACGCCAAGACGCGGGACAAGATGGATAAGGACCGCTTCCGTCAGGGCCTCGGTGGCGTCATCGAGGCCTACGAGGAAGTGGGGCGGCGGATCGGCGTCGAATTCGCCTGACAGCGCGGTCGGTGCGCAGTGCGATATGAAGCTGGAAGGGCCCTACGGGGCCCTTCGTCGTCACTGGCCTGTGAGCGGTACGATGTCCACCACTTCCATCAGAGTGGACGTGGACGCTTCGATAGCGCGAAAACGCACATCCACGTCGCGCAGGCGCACACCGTAGACTCTCTCCTCGGCCCCCTGGCGGTAGGCGGGGCGTGGGTCCTGGGCCAGGACCTGGATGATCAGCTCGCGCAGCGAGGCGGCATCCTCGCGCGTGGCCAGCGCCGCTTCGGCCTCGTCCGAGAAGCGCACTGGCAGCGGTGAAGGCGGCTCGGGTGCATAACCGGCACGGGCATCGGGCCGCGCCTCTACCCAGGGCAGGTAGGGCTTGATGTCGAGCACCGGAGTGCCGCTGATCAGATCGCACCCCTCGAGCAGCAGGCTCACGCCGCCTCGGGTATCGACGTCACGCAGTTGCACCAGCGATAGCCCCAGCCGGTTGGGCCTGTGGGTGCTGCGGCTGGCGAAGACACCGACCTTGGCGTTGCCGCCAAGCCGTGGCGGGCGTACCAGCGGCGTCCAGCGCTCGGGACTTTGATGAAAGACGAAGGTCAGCCACAGATGGCTGAACGCCTCGAGACCGCGCACCGCCAGGGGGTCGTCGTAGGGCGGGCGGAGCACCAGCGTGGCACGAGCGGCCGGTGCCAGGCCGGGTTGGCGGGGCACGCCGAACTTGTCGGGGAAATCGCTCTCGATATGACCGATGGGGTCGAGCCGGTAGCCATTGGAGCAAGAGGTCTGACTGATCATGCGGCGATTATGCCTGCCATTGGCCGCAGCGGCGAGCTTGTGTACTCTGCTTGCCGTGACAGTGACGTGAGGCAAGCAGAAATGATGGCAACCACGATTCCAAACCCTTCGCCATCCCCGGCGGCCCGCTCGCCGCGGATCCTTTATCGTCAGGCCAAGGCGCGCGATGGCGCCGACCAGGCCGAGGTCTTCCATCACGCCGTGATGCAGGGCGCCGCTGCACACTACAGCGTCGCGGAGCGCGAGGCGTGGGCAGCCACCATGCCGCGGGAGGGCAGCGTCTGGGTGGCTCGCCAATCGTTATACACGACGCTGGTGGCCACCTGCGATGGCCGCTGCGTGGGGTTTCTCGAAGTCGATATTCCCCGTAGTCATGTAGCGACGCTTTACGTCTGGCCGTCCCTGGCACGCCGCGGCATCGGCACTACGCTGCTGGTGCACGCCGAGCGGATGCTGTTGGAGCACGGCCACGGCCGGGTCACCATCGATGCCAGCCGCATGCTGACCGAGAGTCTGCTGCGCCGCGGCTGGCAAGATCTGGGCGTGGAGTGGGTGAACCGCGACGGTGTGAAACTCGAGCGCCGCCGTCTGGAGCGGCGTTTGAACGCCATCGAGACGTGAGCGTCCGGCGCCGCGATACGTTTAGGCGCCTGCTAAACCGCTGATGCGCATCGAGAGGTCGATCGCCTTGACGTCCTTGGTCAGGGCGCCGCTGGAGATGCAGTCGACGCCGGTCTCGGCGATCTGGCGCAGGGTAGTCTCATCGACGTTGCCCGAGGCCTCCAGCGTGGCACGACCGGCAGTGCGCCTTACTGCTTCACGCATGTCATCCAGCGTGAAGTTATCCAGCATGACGATGTCGGCCTTTGCCTGCAGCGCCTGTTCGAGCTCATCGAAATTCTCCACCTCGACTTCCACCGGCAGATCGCTGGCGATGCTGCGTGCCTCTTTGACGGCGGCGGCGATGCTGCCGCAAGCGGCAATGTGGTTTTCCTTGATCAGGAAAGCGTCGTAGAGCCCGATGCGGTGATTGTGGCCGCCACCGCAGGTGACCGCGTATTTTTGCGCCAGGCGCAGGCCGGGCAAGGTCTTGCGGGTATCGAGCAGGCGCACGCCGGTGCCCTCGAGCAAGTCGACGTAGTGGCGCGTGCGGGTGGCGGTGGCGGAGAGCGTCTGCAGCAGGTTGAGCGCTGCGCGTTCCCCCGTCAGTAAACGGCGCGCAGGCCCCTCGATTTCGAGGAAGCATTGGTTGGCTTCGAGACGATCGCCATCGGCGGCGCTCCAGCGCAGCTGGATGCTGGGATCCAGGCGGCGGTAGATCTCCTCCACCCAGGCCATGCCGCACAAGATGGCGGGTTCACGGGTGATGACCCGGGCCGTGGCCCACTGCGACTCGGGGATCAGCTGCGCGGTGATGTCGCTGGGGCCGACGTCCTCGGCCAGCAGGTGGGCGGCAGCTTCGCGAATCGCTTCGACTAGGGCGTCCTGATAGTGCATGGCGGGCCTTTTCATGTTCATGGAGCGTCGGGACCGTCATTATAGGGAATCCATGTCCACCACGTCAGGGGAGCGAGATGAGAATCGAGGATGGCTGGCTTGAAGGGGCGCGGCGCGTGCCATCGCCCAACCAGGACGCGCGTCCGCAAGGTGAGGTCTCGGCCCTGGTGCTGCATTCGATCAGCCTGCCGCCCGGCGAGTTCGGCGGAGAGCACATCGAGCGGCTGTTCACCAACACGCTGGATCCCGCGGCCCATCCCTATTTCGCCGACATCGCTCAGCTGCGGGTATCGGCCCATCTATTGATTCGCCGCAACGGCGAGTGCGTGCAGTTCGTGCCCTTCGATCGGCGCGCCTGGCATGCCGGTCGTTCCTGCTGGATCGACAGGGGGCGGGTGCGGCGTGCGCTCAACGATTTCACCGTTGGCATAGAGCTGGAAGGCGATGAGGTCCATGCCTACCGTGACGCGCAGTACCGAGCTCTGGCCTCGGTCACGCAGGCGCTGATGGTGAACTACGCTGAGATGAAACCCGCGCGTGTCACCAGCCACGCAAGGGTGGCACCACTGCGCAAGAGCGACCCGGGGCCCGCTTTCGACTGGGCCTATTTCGCGCAGTGTTGGGAGCGCTTGTCCCCGAGAGTCGAGTGATTTCTGAGCGTTGCGGTTAATCATACGGTAGTTTTATTACATACGATGCATTTTCGACTGAAACTATTGGGGAGTGCCGTAACAGCTTGTGTTGCAATGCAATAATGGAATTGTGGAAAAAAATTCCATTCTATTCCGATTGGCAGAAGAGGCGCTTTACGGTATGTTCTACGCCATTCGTTGTATACGCTTCTGTAAAATGACTACAACAGCCGCGTCGCGGCCTGACATTCCCCTGATCGTCAGTAGTGCAACCCGCCCCAGGATGTATCGCCAGGGGCTAGCCTGACATCACATTGTCACTCGGAGAGACGTCTATGAGTCTGGAGGCAAGAGAAGATTTCGATCCGGTCGAAACCACGGAATGGCTGGATTCCCTGGAGTCGGTCCTGGATCGTGAGGGCGAGGAACGCGCCCGGTTCCTGCTGTCACGCCTGGCCGACCGGCTGCGCCGTGACGGCATGCAGGCACCCTTCTCGGTGACTACACCGCATCGCAACACCATTCCGGTGCATCGCGAAGCGCCTATGCCGGGCGACCTGTTCATGGAGCGTCGTATCCGCTCGCTGATCCGCTACAACGCGATTGCCCAGGTCATTCGCAACAACCGTGCCAATCCTGGGCTCGGTGGCCACATCGCGAGCTTCATGTCTGCCGCCACGCTCTACGACGTCGGCTTCAACCATTTCTTCCGTGCCCCCAACGGCGATTTCGAAGGCGACCTGGTCTACATCCAGGGACACGTGGCACCGGGGGTCTATGCACGCGCCTATCTGGAAGGGCGTCTTACCGAAGAGCAGATGGACAAGTACCGCCAGGAAGTCGATGGCGACGGTCTCTCTTCCTACCCCCATCCATGGCTGATGCCGGATTTCTGGCAGTTCCCCACCGTTTCCATGGGGTTGGGGCCGATCCAGGCGATCTATCAGGCCCACGTGATGAAGTATCTCGATTCACGTGAGCTGCGCGACATGCAGGACCGCAAGATCTGGTGTTTCATGGGCGACGGCGAGTGCGACGAGCCGGAATCCCTCGGTGCCATTCACCTGGCCAGCCGCGAGAAGCTCGACAACCTGATCTTCGTCATCAACTGCAACCTGCAGCGCCTCGACGGTCCTGTACGTGGCAACGGGCGCATCATCGACGAGCTCGAGGGCGTCTTCCGCGGCGCCGGCTGGAACGTGCTCAAGGTGGTCTGGGGGCGGCTGTGGGATCCGCTGTTCGAGAAGGACAAGAAGGGCATTCTGCAGAAGCGCATGGATGAGGCGGTCGACGGCGAATATCAGAACTACAAGGCCATCGACGGCGGCTATACCCGTGAGCACTTCTTCGGCAAGTACCCGGAAACCGCCGAAATGGTCAAGGACATGTCCGATGAGGACATCTGGCGCCTCAACCGCGGCGGCCACGACCCGTTCAAAGTCTATGCGGCCTATCACGAGGCGGTGAACAACGCCAACGGCCGCCCCACCGTGATCCTGGCGCACACCGTCAAGGGCTACGGCATGGGCAGCGGCGAGGGCGAGGCCTCCATGGAGGCCCACCAGGTCAAGACCATGGAGTACGAGGCGCTGCGGAAATTCCGCGATCGCTTCGGCATTCCGCTCTCCGACGAGCAGCTCAAGGAGGTGCCGTACTACAAGCCCGAGGACGACTCCCCCGAGCTGAAGTACATGCACCTGCAGCGTGAGCGCCTGGGCGGCTACCTGCCGCAGCGTCGCAACGACTTCGAGGCGCTGACGATCCCGTCGCTCGAGGACAAGACCTTTGCCACCCAGCTGGCGGGTTCCAAGGGGCGCGAAGTCTCCACCACCATGTCGTTCGTACGCATCCTCAACGGCCTGGTGAAGGACAAGAAGATCGGCCAGCAGGTCGTGCCGATCGTGCCCGACGAAGCGCGGACCTTCGGTATGGAGGGCATGTTCCGCCAGCTCGGCATCTACACCTCCGAAGGACAGAAATACGAGCCCGTCGACAAGGGCCAGATCATGTTCTACCGCGAGGACAAGAAAGGGCAGATCCTCGAGGAGGGCATCACCGAAGCGGGTGCCATGTCGGCCTGGATCGCCGCGGCAACCTCGTACAGCAATCACAACCTGCCGCTGCTGCCGTTTTACATCTACTACTCGATGTTCGGTTTCCAGCGGATCGGCGACCTGGCCTGGGCGGCAGGCGATCTGCAGGCGCGTGGCTTCCTGGTCGGCGGCACCGCCGGGCGCACCACGCTCAACGGTGAAGGTCTTCAGCACCAAGACGGCCACAGCCACTTGCAGGCGGCCACGATTCCGAACTGCCGCAGCTATGACCCCACCTACGGGCACGAGGTCGCGGTCATCGTCCAGGACGGCCTGAAGCGCATGTTCGCCGACAAGGAGAACTGCTTCTACTACCTGACGGTGATGAACGAGAACTACGAGCATCCCGAGCTCGAGAACGTTCCCGTCGACGACATCATCAAGGGCATGTACCAACTGCGGGAGCACAAGGGCGACAAGGGGCACGTTCAGCTGCTCGGTTCCGGCACCATCCTGCGCGAAGTGGAAGAAGCGGCGCGGATGCTGGAAGAAGAGTGGGGCGTCGGCTCGGACGTATGGAGCGTTACCAGTTTCAATGAGCTGCGTCGCGAGGCGCTGATGCTCGAGCGCGAAGCGTTCATCAACGCCGCCGACGAACCGGTCAAGCCCCACGTGACTCGCTGTCTGGAAGGACGCAAGGGCCCGGCCATCGCTTCCACCGACTACATGCGTCTGTTCGCCGACCAGGTACGTGCCTGGGTGCCGACCGACTACCATGTACTGGGGACCGACGGCTACGGTCGTTCCGATACCCGCGAGAAGCTGCGCCACTTCTTCGAGGTCGATCGCTACTTCGTGACCGTGGCCTCGCTCAAGGCACTTGCCGACCGCGGTGAGCTGGATCGCAAGGTGGTCGCCGAGGCGATCAAGAAGTACGGCATCGATCCCAACAAGCCCAATCCGCTGACGAGCTGATCCGGTGGCCAGGCGGGCAGCGGCCCGCCTGTTCCAGGCATGATTTGGAAGGAGCGCGACCTTGAGTAGCGAAATCATAAAAGTTCCAGACATCGGCGGCAGCGAAGACGTCGAGATCATCGAAATCGCGGTATCCGAAGGGGACGTCATCAAGCCCGAGGACACCCTGATCACGCTGGAGTCCGACAAGGCCAGCATGGACGTGCCGTCGCCCAAGGGCGGCAAGGTGGTCCGGGTGCTGGTGAAAGAGGGCGATACCGTCTCCGAGGGTGACGAGATCGTCGAGCTCGAGCTGGAAGGCGACAGCAGCGCCGATGCCGATAGCGAAGAGAAGAAGAGCGAGAAGCCCGAGCCCAGGCGCGAGGAAGCGGCCCCGCAGGCAGCCCGTGCCGCCGAGGAGAAGCCGGCGGCGAAGAAGGCCAGCGGCGGCGGCAAGCGCACCGTCGAGATCAAGGTGCCCGATCTGGGGGGCTCCAGCGATGTCGAGGTGATCGAAGTGCCGGTCGCCAAGGGGGATGAGGTATCGGAAGAGGACACCCTCATCACGCTGGAGTCGGACAAGGCCTCCATGGATGTTCCGAGCCCGTACAGCGGCAAGCTGATCGAACTCACCGTCAAGGAGGGCGATACCGTCTCCGAAGGCGATGTGATCGGCACCATGGAGATTGCCGGCGAAGGTGACGACGATTCAGGCGAGACCGAGTCCGCAGCCGACGAAGCCACCGCTGAGCCTGCGGAGCAGGCCGAAGCGCCGGCCGAGGAAGAAGCGGCGAGCGGCGAGCCCGAGCGCAAGGAGATTCGCGTTCCCGATCTCTCCGGCTCGAGCGACGTGCCGATCATCGAGATCGGTGTCAGTGCCGGCGACGAGATCGATGAGGAAGACCCGCTGATCACCCTGGAGTCCGACAAGGCCTCCATGGACGTGCCGAGTCCCTACAAGGGCAAGCTGATCGAGCTCACCGTCAAGGAGGGCGATACCGTCTCCGAGGGTGACCTGATCGGCTATATCGAGGTGGCAGGCAGCAAGCCGGCAGCCAAGAAGGCCGACAAGTCCGACGAGCAGAAAAAGCCGTCATCTTCGACCAAGGCCGAAAAGCCGGCATCGACCCCGGCCGGCACACCGAGCCCCGAGGCGCAGATGGCGGCTCATAAGCCGCGCGACGGCAAACTGGTACACGCCGGTCCTGCGGTACGCATGCTGGCCCGGGAGCTAGGCGTCGACCTGGGCCTGGTCAAGCCCAGCGGGCCCAAGGACCGGGTGCTCAAGGAGGACGTGCACGCCTACGTCAAGCAGGTCATGGCAGGCAAGAGCCAGGCCGCGACTTCGGCACCGGTGGCCGGTGGCGCCGGCATTCCGCCGGTACCCGATCAGGACTTCAGCCAGTTCGGTGAGGTGGAAGAGAAGGCCATGGGCCGCCTGCTCAAGATGGGGGCGACAAACCTGCATCGCAGCTGGCTCAACGTGCCCCACGTCACTCAGTTCGACGAGGCGGACATCACCGAGCTCGAGACCTTCCGCAAGTCGATGAAGGCGGAAGCGGAAGCTCAGGGTGCCAAGCTCACGCCATTGCCGTTCCTGATCAAGGCGTGCGCCTTTGCCCTGCGCAAGTACCCGCAGTTCAACGTCAGCCTGAAGAGCGACGGCGAGACCATGGTGTGGAAGAAGTATGTCCACATCGGCATCGCCGTCGATACTCCCGATGGCCTGATGGTGCCGGTGATCCGCGACGCCGACCGCAAGTCGCTGATCGAGCTGGCCAAGGAGAGCGTTGAGTTGGCAGGCAAGGCGCAGTCGAAGAAGCTCAAGCGTGAAGAGATGACCGGCGGCTGCTTCACCATCTCCAGCCTGGGCTCCATCGGCGGCACCGCCTTCACGCCGATCGTCAACGCGCCGGAGGTTGCCATTCTCGGCGTCTCCAAGGCGCAGATGAAACCGGTATGGAACGGCGCCGATTTCGAATCGAGGCTGATGATGCCGCTGTCACTCTCCTACGATCATCGCGCCGTGAACGGCGCCGATGCGGCGCGCTTCACCGCCTTCCTGGCGGCGGCGCTGAGCGACATCCGGCGCATGCTGTTGTGAACGCTGCCTGAAGCTGTGCCGACGGCGTCCTTCGGGGCGCCGTCGGTGTTTGGGCGCTTCACTTTAGGATGGGAATACCAAAGTGCAACCCGGGCTTAATTGGCTGAAAATGAAACAGCTTTTGTCAGGTTGGTGCGGTGTGGCGACAGTGCGCGGTTGTCTGCCGTCGTCGCCGCGGTTATGGTTCATGACATTCCCTTTACCCACTCGATTTATTTACTCTCCAAGGAGCAGCTAGATGCGTTTGATCCTGTTGGGCGCCCCGGGGGCCGGCAAGGGCACCCAGGCTCAGTTCATCTGCGAACGCTACAAGATTCCGCAGATCTCCACCGGCGACATGCTTCGCGCGGCGGTCAAGGAAGGCAGCGAGCTGGGTCTCAAGGTCAAGGAGATCATGACCAGCGGTGGTTTGGTGTCCGACGACCTGATCATTGCACTGGTCAAGGAGCGTATCGCTCAGCCCGACTGCGAGAACGGCTTCCTCTTCGACGGTTTCCCGCGCACCATTCCTCAGGCCGATGCCATGAAGGAAGCCGGGGTCAAGATCGATCACGTGCTCGAGATCGCCGTCGAGGACGAGGAGATCGTCAAGCGTCTAGCGGGGCGCCGCGTACATCCGGGTTCGGGGCGGGTCTATCACGTTGAGTACAATCCGCCGAAGGAAGAGGGTAAGGACGATGTCACCGGCGAAGCGCTGATCCAGCGTGACGACGACCGTGAATCCACGGTGCGCAACCGCCTGGCCGTCTACCACGAGCAGACCGCACCGCTGGTAGATTATTACCAGCAGTGGGCCGAGGAGGCGCCTGAGGCGGCGCCGGCCTATCATCGCGTGGAAGGCGTGGGTAGTGTCGACGATATCACCCGGAAAGTGACCGAGGCGCTCGACGCCTGATCGGCATTCCGCAATGATTCGAGAAAGGCCCGCCTGGCGGGCCTTTCTCGTTGGAGCCATCGTCCCGCGTCCTGCGGCGGCGTATAATCACGCGTTCATGCTTCGAAGCGAACTGTTCCTATGCCGATCCTGCTGGCCCTCGATGCCTCCTCCAGCGCCTGCTCTGCCGCCGTGTTGCTCCAGCGCGCCGATAGTGAACCGCGGCTCGTTTCCCGGTTTGCCCTGACTCCGCGCGAGCATACTCGCCGGTTGTTGCCCATGGTCGATGAAGTGCTGGCCGAGGCGGGTATCACGCCCGCCGAGCTGGACGCCGTGGCCTACGGGCGCGGTCCGGGTTCCTTTACCGGGCTGCGTATCGCCGCCGGTACGGCCCAGGGGTTGGCCTACGGGCTGGGCTGCCCGCTGCTCGGGGTCTCGACGCTCGAGGCGTTGGCCCTGGCGGCGCATCGACGCCATGGGGTCGAATACGTCGCCACGGCAATGGACGCTCGCATGGGCGAGGTCTACGCCGCCGCCTGGCGCTGTTGCGACGGCACGGTCGAATCGCTGCTGGAAGAGGCCGTCATCGCGCCGCAGCGGCTGCAGCTTCCGGCCGCTGAGCCGGGCTGGTATGGCATCGGCTCAGGCTGGGCGTTATGGGAGTCGATGGCGCCCGAGGTGCAGGCAGCGCTAACCCGGCGCGACGTCGAATCGGAGCCGGCCGCCGAGGAGCTGGTACTGCTGGCGGCGCGCCACTATGCCGCTGGGCAGCGTACTGCTCCCCATGAGGCGCAACCCATATACCTGCGCGATCAGGTCGCGTGGCAGAAGGGCGGATGAACGCCACGCATGGCGGTGCGCTCGTCCTGCGACGTGAAGAGGGCGCGCTGGTGCTGGCCGGCGATCCGGCACTTTACGGCAAGCCGCTAAGGGTCGACTTCGCTGAGGGTCGCGCCGCGCATCGGCGTCGCTTCGGTGGGGGGCGCGGGCAGTTGATCGCCCGGGCCTGCGGCCTTGCGTCAGGCGTCACACCAAGCGTAATCGATGCCACCGCCGGCCTGGGCCGAGATGCCTTCGTGCTGGCCAGCCTGGGCGCCGAAGTCCTGCTGGTCGAGCGCGTGGCACATATCCATGCGCTGCTGGAAGACGGCCTGATGCGTGCCGCCCGCGACCCTGAGGCGGCCGCGATCGTCGCTCGTATGCGGCTTGCCCACGGCGACGCCACTCACGAACTCTCGGCCCTGGTCGCAGACAGCGGCGTTGCACCCCAGGTGGTGCACCTCGATCCGATGTTCCCACATCGCGAGAAGTCGGCGCTGGTGAAGAAGGAGATGCGGCTGTTTCGTGAGCTCGCCGGAGACGACGACGATGCGCCACGACTGCTGGAGGCGGCGCTGGACGTCGCTACCCACCGGGTGGTGGTGAAACGGCCGCGCAAGGCGCCGCCCATCGCGGGTCCGGCGCCGCAGCACGTCATCGAAGGCAAGACCAGCCGTTACGACCTGTACGTTCATCGCTCCCTCAAGGCCTGAAAACCCTCAGCGCGGCAGGGCCATTTCAGCATTAGCGGGAAACGATTCGCACGTGCAGGCATTGTCCTCTACCCGTGGCTGACCAACTGCAGCCTGTGCCTTAGCGCCGGATCGTAAAGCTCGCCGGTGCGCTGGGCGGCACTACGCAGCCGCTCATCGAACCACAGCTTCTCCTCTCGCTCCCAGATCCAGCCTTCGCCTTCCAGGCTGACGATGAGGCTGGCGAACAGCGTGCGGTCGAAAAACTCCGGTGCGTCGCGGCCAGATAGCAGCGCCAGACGTTCGGTCAGCTGCTGGCTGCGTTCGGCCAGGGCATCGCGCCCCAGCGTGCCGGGAGGCTGGGCCAACAGAATGGCCAGTAGTAGGTAGCCGCGCTCCAGCGAAGGCTGCATCAACCTCGCCAACAGCCGCAGCTGTTCGCCTGCTTCCAGCTCGCTGGGGCGCTGCCAGTTATCGTCAACGTACTCCAGCAAGCCTTCCTGGCATAGCGATTCGAGCATTACCGGCAGCGACTCGGAAAGCTTCACCGGTGAGAGGAACAGCTCGCGGGCCAGTATCGGCCAGGCCGGTCCGAGCTGGGCATGCAGGCTGTCGAGGTCATGACGTGGGGCGTGGCGAAAGGCAAAGGCGGTCAGGCCGGCCAGGGCGAAGAGGTGCAGCACGTTGTTGCGATACCATACCAGCAGATTGGACTGCTCTTTCGTGGCGACCAGGATATCGCCCAGCGCATGTGGACGACGCTCGATCATGCCCAGCGACACCACCTGATCGATCCACGTCGAGGGGTCGCCCTGGGGCAGGCTGGTATGTTCCCCGCCCGGGCAGTGGCGTTGCAGGGCGGCCAGCAGCGCGAGCTGGCGCTTCATCAGGCTCACCTCAATGGCGTGATGAGGTGTCGCCAGCAGCGCCAGCGCCACCAGGTTGACCGGATTGAGTGCCGCCGCGCCGTTGATACGTCTGGCAAGTTCGTCGCCGAGTGCCGGAACTGCCCGGTTGAGCCAGGGCGGCATTGCCTGGCTGGCATCATCACGCCAGCCCGTGGTGGTGTCGTCGAGGAAGGCGCCCAGGGACAGCGGTTCACCGATGTTGACCGCTACCTTGCCGAACGGCTGGCGCAGTTGACCGATAACCCGCAGCAGGGCCCAGGGGCTCTCCTTGCGCTTCTTCCCACCGCGCATTTCACGCTGATAGCTGGCGTTCTCGATGATGCGTTCATAGCCGATGTAGACGGGGATGAACGCGAGTCGGGGCGGGCTGGTGCCGGCGGCACTGCGCAGGTAGGAGCGTAGCGTCATCGATAGCATGCCGGGGCGGGGCGACAGCATGCGCCCACTGCGTGAACGGCCGCCTTCGATGAAATATTCCAGCGGGTGGCCACGCTCGAGCAGGCGGTGCAGGTACTCGTTGAAGACGGCCGCATACAACGGCTTGTCGCGAAAGCTCCGGCGCATGAAGAAGGCACCGCCGCGGCGCAAAAGAGGGCCGACCAGCAGCATGTTGAGATTGCGTCCGGCGGCGACATGGGGCGGCATCAGGCCGTCGCGATACAGCACGTAGGAGAGCAGCAGATAATCGATATGGCTGCGATGGCAAGGCACGTAGACCAGCGTGTGGTCGCCGGCCAGGGCCTTGACCCGGTCCAGGCCCCGTACTTCGACGCCATCATAGAGACGGTTCCACAGCCGCCTCAGCAAACCGTCCATGAAGCGCAGCACCGGGAAGGTCATGTTCGAAGCGATTTCACGCCCATAGCGCAGGGCGCGTCGTTCCAGCCGTTCGACAGAGCGCTTCTCGCTCACCGCCAGCTCGCCGATCACCCGGCGTACCTCAGGGCTTGCGGCCACCCCCTCGATGAGAGTGCGACGGTGGGAGAGGTCGGGGCCGAGTACACGCGTGCGCATGCGCCGAAAGTGAATGCGCAGCAGCCTGGCCCCCTTGCGGTTGGCCACGGCGGGCCCACGTTCGTCGAGCAGGTCGCGCAGCTGCAGCGGGGCACCGAAATGTACCTCGACGCTCTTGCCGTTTATCAGCACCGCAAGCCCCCGGCGTAGCCGCCCGGTGAGTTGCCAGCTGTCGGCTGCCAACAGCCGCCAGAAGCCAAAGCGCTTGCCGGGCGCGCGCCCCCAGAACACGCTCACCGGGAGGACCTGAATCGCGGCTTCGTCATGCTCGGCGAGGTATTCCAGCGCCTGGCGGAAGGGCGCTTCGAAGGCACGCCCACGACGCCACAATCGCCGTGGCCTGACAGGCAGCGCCACGCTGGCAGGCAGTTCCAGGCCAGGCAGGCAGACTCTGGCCTGTGCCGGCGGCAAACCATGACGCTGGCACAGAATTTCGAGCAGCAGAGCGTCGGAGAGTGCAGGGTGAGGAAATACGTAGAGCGTGGGCCGCGAAGGATCGAGGGCCAGTTCCGCGGGATCGGGTTCGATCATCCTGGGCTCGACCCAGGCCTTGAGAAAGCCCTTGAGCGGAGCGCGTAGCACGTTGAGCAGAGATTGGGCCAGGGCCATCCGATTGCCTCGATATCGAATCAGGCCCCAGTATAGCCGTGCCCCCCGGCTCGGGTCAGGTGCGGCTTTCCCTGGCGCAGTAAACGTGCGTCAATCGAGCCAGACAGGGAGAGGGAGGCATGCCATGCATGGGGTATGGCGGGATGGTAACCGGTTCGAGCTGCTGGCGGAGTCGTCGCGCTTCCTGCCGGCAATGTTCGTTGCCATCGAGGAGGCACGCCGCTCAATCCTCATCGAGCTTTACCTGATGGAGTCGGGGCGGCTGACCACGGCGCTGATCGATGCGCTGTGCCGCGCCACCGGGCGCGGTGTATCGGTGGCGCTGATGCTCGATGCTTACGGTGCCATGGGGCTTTCCGGGGAGGACCGGCGTCGCCTGGAGCAGGCCGGCGTGGCACTGCGCTTGTTCAATCCGCTGGGTATACGCTCGCTGACGCGTAACCTGACCCGGGATCACCGCAAGCTGATGGTGATCGACGGCGGGGTGGCCTTCACCGGCGGTTTCGGCGCAGTCGACGAGTTTCTCGAGGCCTGGTACGAGGTGGCGATACGCATCGAGGGGCCCGTGGTGGCCGACTGGGTGCGGTTGTTCTCGCGACTGTGGGATTCGCCGCTGACGCGGGGCGCCGGCGAGGCGGCTCTGGTGCGCCATCTGGAACTCGAAGTCGCTCCTCGCCACGACTATCAGAGCATGCGCGGCCGGGTGGTGTGGGGACAGGGCTATCGCTATCAGGCCATTCGCCATTCCCTTTATGAGCGGGTGTCGTCGGCGCAGCGCCGGATCTGGCTTTGCACACCCTACTTCGTTCCCACGTTAAGGCTGCGCATGCGTCTGGCTCGGGCTGCCCAGCGCGGTGTCGACGTGCGGCTGCTGTTGCCCGGCCGGGACCACGACCACCCCTGGGTGCGCTATGCCGGCCAGCGTTTCTATCGACGTTTGCTGCGCGCCGGGGTGCGAATCTTCGAATTCCAGCCCACCTTCATTCACGCCAAGTTCTCGTTGGTGGACCAATGGTCGAGCCTGGGTTCGTGCAACTTCGATCACTGGAGCCTGCACTGGAACCTGGAGGCCAACCAGGAAGTGGACGATGCCCGATTCGCCGGTGAAGTAGCGTCCCTGTTCGAGCGCAACTTTGCCGCCAGCAGCGAGATCACCTATCGGGAGTGGTTGCAGCGCCCGCGCTGGCAGCGTTTCAAGGAGTGGCTGTTCGGCAGTTTAGATGCCTGGCTGACACGGCTGAGGTGAGGGGCTATGGCGAGCATGGCACCCCACCTCGATGTCGCTGGCCAACAGACTACCGCTTGCCACCGGGCTTGCCCTTCCCGGGGCCGCGGCCGGCAGGCTTTTTCTTGCGCGGCATGGGTTTGGGGGTCTCGGGCGGCACGCGGTAATGCAGATAGAGATCCAACACCAGGTCCGGCAGTTGGGCGACCAGCGACTCCAGGCGCGCCGTGTCCGCCGCCATCTCGGCCATGTCCGGTTCGTCGTCGAACAGCCCGGATAGCGCCATGAACGGTAGCAGCAGCGTGGCTACGGTCTCTTCGTCCTGCTCGAACCAGGCCGCCTCATCGAGAAAGACGCCCTCCATGAAGCCGGCGCACCAGTCGCCGACCGGCGTCTCCTCGGGCGGCAGCCCTTCCAGCGTCAGGTCGAAGGGAAGTTCAGGCAGCCCACCCTGCTCCAGCGTGTCGATACCGTTGCGACGCAGCTTTTCCAATAAACCCAGGATTTCTTCGCGTTCGCCGGCATCTGTAAACGCCGGTTCGCCGTGAAACAGCTCGGCCACCCAGGTGGCGGATTCCATCTCGCGGGGCGCCACGGCCAGCGCGACGAGAAAGCCATGGGCCGAGATCAGATCCAGTGCATCGGCGTCGACGCTCTCGGAGTCGAGGAACTCGTCGAGGCGATCGAGCTCTTCGTCCTCGAGCAGGGGCTGGGGCAGGGGAGTATCGGACATCGGGACTCTCGCATGGCATCGTGAAGGCAGTGTGGCCGCTCAGGGGCTGGACACCGCCGGGGCGGGACGTCATTTTAGCACCCATGAGACGACCCGTGCTTCCCGAACCCTCGCCCGAATGGCTGGCCGGCCTCGACGACGCAGCTCTTCACCAGGCCCTGCTGGAGCGGGTGGAGGCCGCCTGGAAGCTGTGTCGCGGCTACCATCCCGAGCTGCCCAAGCCCAAGGTCTGGTGCGACCTGCGTGGCAAGAGCGCCGGCCAGGCGCACTATGGCCGGGGTGGGCTGCGCTTCAACCCGGTGCTCTTTCGCGAGAATCGCTGTGCATTTCTGAGCGAAGTCGTACCGCAGGAAATGGCGCACTGGCTGGTCCGTCACCTGAGCGACGGCCCCAAGGCCAGGCCCCATGGGCACGAATGGCGTACCGTGATGGAGCGACTGTTCGGCCTCGCTGCCAATGTAACCCACAGCTTCGATACCGCCCGGGCGAGCCCCAGG
Organism: Halomonas sp. TH-94; assembly: GCF_057473365.1. Taxonomy (NCBI): domain Bacteria; kingdom Pseudomonadati; phylum Pseudomonadota; class Gammaproteobacteria; order Oceanospirillales; family Halomonadaceae; genus Halomonas; species Halomonas sp. TH-94. Next base: position 73,947 of record NZ_JBYCKL010000080.1, on the reverse strand, counting down.
CCGCATCGTTACCACTGCAGCTGCCAGGTGCATTTCTTCACGTCCCGACGCCATTCCCTGGCCCGCAACGGGCGCCGCTATCGCTGTCTTACATGCGCTCAGACCTTGGTCTATCAGCCCTTTGTAGCGCATGAGGAGAGTGCTACAAATGCATGATTACAAAAGAAAAAATCGTGATACCAAGGTCTAAGGGGAAGGCCTGTCCTGAGGGTATATGCTGTGGGGCGAATCTGATGCCGGCGCATTCAATAACAAGGCAGCCGGTAACATCCACCGAGAGGGTGTATCTCCTGGAAGAGGCCAGCCAATGACCGAGCAGCAAAAAGTCTATCCGGTACGCGATGACGTCGCCGCCAACGCCTGGATCGATCGCGAGAAGTATCAGGCCATGTACCAGCAGTCCGTCGACGACCCCGAGGGCTTCTGGGCGGAGCAGGCCAAGCGTATCGACTGGTTCAAGGCGCCGACCAAGATCAAGCATACGCAGTTCGACACGCACAATGTCGATATCCGCTGGTTCGAGGATGGCACCCTGAACGCCAGCGTCAGCTGCCTCGACCGCCACCTGGAGACACGTGGCGACCAGACCGCCATCATCTGGGAAGGCGACGACCCCCAGGATTCCAAGCACGTCACGTACCGTGAACTGCACGCCAAGACCTGCCAGCTCGCCAATGCGCTCAAGGAGCTCGGCATCGGCAAGGGCGACGTCGTGACCCTCTACATGCCGATGATCCCCGAAGCGGCCGTTGCCATGCTGGCCTGTGCCCGTATCGGTGCGGTGCACTCTGTCGTGTTCGGCGGCTTCTCCCCCGATGCTCTGGCCCAGCGGGTCATCGGTGCCGATTCCAAGCTCGTGATCACCGCCGACGAGTCGGTGCGCGGCGGCAAGCACGTGCCGCTCAAGGACAACGTCGATGCCGCCCTCACCCGCCAGGGCACCGAGGTGTGCAAGAATGTGCTGGTGGTCAAGCGCACCGGCGGCGAGATCGAGTGGAACGAGAGCCGTGACGTCTGGTATCACGATCTGGTCGACAAGCAGGCAACCGACTGCCCGGCCGAGGAGATGAACGCCGAGGATCCGCTGTTCATCCTCTACACCTCCGGTTCCACCGGCGCGCCCAAGGGACTCAAGCACACCACCGGCGGCTATCTGGTCTATGCCAGCCTCACCCACCAGTACATCTTCGACTATCAGGACGGCGAGGTTTACTGGTGTACCGCCGACGTGGGCTGGGTCACCGGTCACAGCTACATCGTTTACGGGCCGCTGGCCAACGGAGCCACCACGCTGATGTTCGAGGGGGTGCCGAGCTACCCCAGCCATGGCCGCATGGGCGACATCGTCGACAAGCACAAGGTCGCCATCCTCTACACCGCGCCGACCGCCATTCGTGCCCTGATGGCCCATGGCGACGGCGTGATGGATTCCAGCAAGCGCGACAGCCTGCGCCTGCTCGGCTCGGTGGGCGAGCCGATCAACCCCGAGGCGTGGGAGTGGTACCACCGCGTGATCGGTAACTCCAAGTGCCCGATCGTCGATACCTGGTGGCAGACCGAGACCGGCGGCATCATGATCGCGCCGCTGCCGGGTGCCATCGACCTCAAGCCGGGCTCCGCCACGCTGCCGTTCTTCGGCGTACAGCCGGCCCTGCTCGACAGCGAGGGCAACGAACTGAAGGGCGCCGTGGACGGCAATCTGGTAATCAGCGACTCCTGGCCCGGTCAGGCGCGTTCGATCTGGGGCGATCACGAGCGTTTCATCCAGACCTACTTCTCCACCTACAAGGGCTACTACTTCACCGGCGACGGCTGCCGTCGCGACGAAGACGGCTATTACTGGATCACCGGCCGTGTCGACGACGTGCTCAACGTCTCCGGTCACCGCATGGGTACCGCCGAGATCGAATCCTCGCTGGTGGCGCATGAGGCCGTGGCCGAGGCCGCCGTGGTGGGCTTCCCCCACGACATCAAGGGCCAGGGCATCTACATCTACGTGACCCTGAACGATGGCGTCGAGCCCAGCGACGAGCTCAAGAAGGAGCTGACCCAGTGGGTGCGCAAGGATATCGGACCGATCGCCTCACCCGATGTCATCCAGTGGGCGCCGGGTCTGCCCAAGACCCGCTCGGGCAAGATCATGCGCCGCATCCTGCGTAAGATCGCCGCCAACGAAACCGACGGCCTGGGCGATACCAGCACCTTGGCCGATCCGAGCGTGGTGGATGATCTGATCGAGAATCGCGCGAGCAAGTGATAAAACCGCCGGCCCTCGGGCCGGCTTTTTCGTTTTCAGCCGGCGGCGGCGATGGCCTTGGCCAGTTCGGCCTTGGTCATGCGGCTGCGACCGGGAAGGTCGAGCTTCTTGGCGCGTTCGTAGAGTTCCTCACGTGAGAGGGTATCCAGCTTGGTGACGCGGCGCTTGCCCGGCTTCTTCTCGGAATGGCGCTTGGGTGAAGGCTTGCGTTCATTCGACTTGCCTTTCTTGCCTGCAGGCTCGGTGTCACTGCGAGCCTCCTGACCGGGTGGGCGGCCTTCAGCCAGGCTCTGCTTGAGTACCTGCATGAGATCGATCACTTCGCCGCCCTGTTCCGGCTCGCCGTCGGGTTCGCGCTCATCCTCACCCAAGGCGATGACATCCTCGCCGCGCTCTAGCTTCTCCTCTGCGCGCGCGATGATTCGCTGGCTCTGCAGATCCTGAAGCTCTTCGCGCTCGAAGGCATCTTCCGCTAAAGCTTCGATGGCCTTTTGCATGGCCTTGACCCGCTGCTTGTCGGGTTTGGTTGGTGCGGGCAGAGCGAGGTCCTCGGGGGCACGTATTTCCTCGGCAAAGCGCAGCGTCTCGGCGCGCAAGATACCCTTTTCGGCAATGATCGCGACCAGGTACTCCTTGCCGCGCATGACGAAGGTGGCAATGCCCGCACGCGCAGCGTTCTCCATGCTTTGGGCCAGCAGGCGGTAGGCCTTGGTCACACCCTTGTCGGGTGTCATGAAATAGGCGCGCTGGAAGTACATAGGATCGATCTCGTCGAGGCCGACGAAGCGCTTGAGATCGATCTCCTGTGATTTCTCCGGGGCCAGCGACTCAAGCTCATCATCCTTCAGCACCACGAATTCGTCTTTATCGATTTCGTAGCCTCGGACCAGTTCGTCGTGGTCGAGCACGCGCTCCTCCTTTTCGCAGAAGTAACGCCTCGCCAGCGGCGTGCCCTGCGAGTCGACCATACGCAACGACACCGGTTTGGGTCGGTTAGCCGGGTAGAGGTTGACCGGCAGGCTGACCAGTCCGAAGGTAATGGTGCCCGACCACAAAGGGCGTGGGCCGCTGGAGTGAAAGTGTTTCTTTTCCTCGCTCTGCGATGTCTCGCCCTTGGGCTCCTTCTGGTTCTTACCCTGGCTCCGGTCGCCCTTGCCCTGGCGCTTGCTCTTGCTCTCTCTAGGCACGCTTGCGCTCCTTCTTCAGGCTGGCCTCGAGGGCCTTGGAGAGGTCGTCGGAGGGTTTGCGGTGGCGAATCGGAGTGACCTTGACGCTCTTGCCGCGCTGCTTGGCTTCGATCAGCTCGAGTACCCGCTCACGGTACTCGTCGCGGTACTCCTCGGGGTCGAATTCCGCCTCCAGCATGCCGATCAATTGGTGCGCCATGTCGAGCTCTTTGGCGTCCAGCGCCTTGCCTTGGGGCGGTTCCAGGGCGTCAGCCGAAACCACTTGCTCCTCGTGACGTAGCGACATCAGCATGGGCACGCCGCGATGCAGGCGCAGAGCGCCGACATAGCTCTTCTTGCGCATGACCCAGCGCGCCAGTCCCTCCTTGCCGCTGTTGCCCAGCGCTTCGGCCAAGGCGAAGTAGAGCGACTCGCTGCCGTCGGGGCCGAGGTAGTAGGGGCGGTCGTACCAGCGGTGGTCAATAATCTGGGGGGGCATGAAACGAATCACTTCGATGTCGCGCCCCGAGTCGGGTTCCAGTGCCTCGAGCTCCTCCTTGTCGAACACCACCAGGCTGCCCTCGTCGGTACGATAGGCGCGCCGGGTCTCGGCGTAGGGCACGACCTCGTCGGTCTCGGGGTTGACCATGGCCTGTTTTACAGGCGAGCGATCCTTCTCGTGCAGCAGGCGGAAATGCACGCTGCGGTCCTGGACCGCCGAGTAGAGCTTGACCGGAACCTGGACCTCGCCGAAGCGGATCACCCCCTTCCACATCGCTCGTGCCGCCATCAGTCTTCCTCCTCATGACGGTTACCATCCTCATGGCATTCGGGACACACCGTATCGCGGCTCTCGAAGCGCGCCGCCACGCACGAGGGGCAGATCGGGCTGTCGCAATAAATGCAGTGGTAGCCCGCCTCGTAATAGAAGGTTCGGTGGCAGAACTGGCAGGTCTCGGGTCCGGATTCAAGCCACCAGGGCGCTTCGCTCATGTCCTCTCCCTCGTTCCTTGCTGCGACCTATTTCACGCCGACGCGCTTGAGCAGGTCGGCGTCCAAGGGGCGCGCCGCCTCGGCGAAGCCCGCCCAGGGGTCCTGCCGGAGAGCCGAGAGCCGGCGACGCAGGTTTTCGACGTTATAGCGATCGGCACGCAGCGCGGCATTGAGCTCGTCCCAGCGAATCGGTACCGCCACCGGGGCGTTCTCGCGGGCTCGCACCGTGTAGGAGGCGACTGCCGTGGCGCCACGGCCGTTGCGCAGGTAGTCGATGAAGATGCGCCCCTCGCGCTTGGCCTTGGACATGTTGGTGGTCAGTCGCTGAGGGTCGTCCTTGGCGTGGGCTTCGGCTACGCCCTTGGCGAAGGCCTTGGCCTGGTCCCATTCGGCGGCGGGCTCGATCGGCACTACCAGGTGCAGTCCCTTGCCCCCGGTAGTGCGCACAAAGGGTGTGAGCCCCAGCGACTCGAGACGCTCGCGCAGGGTGCCGGCGACACGCAGAATTTCCTTCCACGCCATGCCTTCGTCCGGGTCGAGATCGAATACCAGGTTGTCGGGCTGCTCGAGATGGTCGATGCGGCTGCCCCAGGGGTGGATCTCGAGGGCCCCGGCTTGTACCAGTCCCACGAGGTCGGCGGCGGTTTCGACATAGACATACTCGGCGCTGCCCTTCTTCTCAGGCACGTCGATGCGCGGCACGCTGTCGGGAATGGCGCTGCGCGGGTGTTTCTGAAAGAAGCATTCGTCGTTGCGCCCTTGAGGGCATCGCACCAGCGACAACGGCCGCCTGATCAGGTGGGGTAGGACCCACTCCTGAATCTGATCGTAGAAGCGGGCCAGGTCGAGCTTGGTGAGGCCCTGCTCGGGAAACAGAATCCGGTCGGGGCTGGTGATGCGCACCCCGAGCAACGAGGTCTCGCCCTTGCGCTTGCGAGGCGGTGCCTGATCCGCCTTGCTGTCCTTTTCCGGCGCGATGTCTGCGGCCTTCTCCTTGGTCGGGGTCATGCGTATCTCCTCAGGGTTGCGATCCTCACGCAGGCCACGAAAGGCGGGATGGCGCAGGCGGCCGTCGCGCGTACGCTCGGTGAACTCCACTTCGATTACCAGCTCGGGACGCACCCAATGTGCCGAGCGGCTGTCCGGCACGTTGCCATGGAAGGGCGAACGCTTAACTTCGAGCTCCTCAAGAGTGGCGCTGAGCCGTTCGAGCAGGCGATGGCTGAAACCGGTGCCGACACGGCCGGCATAGATCAGCCCCTCCTTGCCGTAAGCGCCCATCAGCAGCGAGCCGAAGCCGCTACGTGAGCCGCCGGGCTCGGTGTAGCCACCGACTACGAACTCCTCATGGCTGACGCATTTCACCTTTAGCCAATCACGGCTGCGCTTCTGCTGATAGCGGCTGTCGGCTCGCTTGGAGATGATTCCCTCCAGCCCCATCTGGCAGGCACGTTCGTGGAAGGCTTCGCCCTGAGAGTCGATATGGTCGGAGTAGCGGATGGTGTCCGATGTCGTTTCCGCCGCCTCGAGCAGCGATGCTAGGGTGCGTTTGCGTTCCAGCAGTTCGACCCTCGAAAGGTCATGGCCCTCGAGGTAGGGCAAGTCGAAGACCTGATAGACGAGAGCGGAGGTACGCCCGTTGGAAAGTGCTTCCTGGAGTTCGCCGAAACGGCTGATGCCGTCCTTGCCCATGGCCACCACCTCGCCGTCCAGCACCCCCGTGTCGATTGGAAGTGCCTTAAGCGACCGGGCGATATCGGGGAAGCGGTGTGTCCAGTCCTTGCCGTTGCGGGTGAACAGGTGAACTTCGCCTTTTTCCAGGCGGGCGAGCAGGCGATAGCCGTCGAACTTGATCTCGTGAATCCACTTGCCCTTATCGGGCACCCCTCGGGCCAGTGTGGCCAATTGAGGCTTCACGTTGCGGGGCAGCTTGGCCTTGCGAGCGCCTTCGAGGCCCTTCGAGTCGGGTGGCGTGACATGATCGGTCTGAACCGTCTCCTTGGTCGTGCCCCAGGTATTGTCTCGATCCTCGGCAATTTCCTGCATGCTGCGGCCGCTGACGATACTTTCATCGAGGTCGACCGTCAGCGCGGCGTCCATGCATGGCTTGTCGTCATGGCGTTTGATCAGCAGCCAGTTGCGCCCATGCTTGTCCTGACGCTTGCCGCTCATGCGAGTCAGGGTCCAACTGCCCTTGAGCCGCTCGCCGTCGAGCTCGATATCGATTCGATCCTGTTTGGGGCGGCCCTTGATCCGCCAGGTACCGCGATCCCATAGCATCACGGTTCCACCGCCGTAGGATTTTTCGGGGATGACGCCCTCGAATCCGCCATACTCCAGCGGGTGGTCTTCCACTTCTACTGCCAGACGTTTCTCACCGGGCTCGAGGCTCGGCCCCTTGGGCAGCGCCCAGCTGCGCAGCACACCCTCCTGCTCCAGACGCAGGTCGAAGTGGTCATGGCTCGCCGCGTGCTTGTGCATCACGTAGGCATCACCCTTCGACGCAGCCGTGGCATCCCCACCGGCTGGCTCTTGGGTGCGCTTGAAATCCCGTTTACGGCGATACTCCTTGAGTTTTTCCATCGGCATCGTCCTTGGCCGCTGAACCTCTATTCGAGTCTCATTTTCAGCCTAGCTCCGCTAGCCTCAAGCGCAACTCTCCTGACGGGTGAGTTAGGGTTGAGTTAGCGAAAAGTGAGGGTGAGTTCCGCTTTGTTTCCCGGAGTTCTGAAGAGTAAAGAATCGTCTTCATCATGGAACCTTTCGGTCCTCTTTCTATCTTGATGGAGTAAGGGAATGGGGATAAGGAGAGCTGGCATTGCCGCCACGCTTTCCAACGGAATCGTCATGGAGTGATGAATGAAAAGGAATATTTTCGTCGTGGCGCTGGAAGACCAGCAGCGCCAAGAGCTGGAAACGTTGCGGCATGCCGAGCAGTTCGAGGTACACAGCCTGCTGTCGGTCAAGGAAGCCGTCGAATCGCCCAGCTTTTCCTTCAATGCCTTGCTGGACGAGGCGCGCCGCAAACTCGATGAGTTCGAGGGTTCTATCGATGCCATCGTGGCACAGTGGGATTTTCCGACCAGCGTCCTGGTTCCCATCCTATGCCGGGAACATCAGATCCCGGCCCCTTCGGTGGAAAGCGTGCTCAAGTGCGAACACAAGTACTGGAGCCGCCTTGAACAGCAGAAGGTCATACCGGAGGTCGTGCCTGAGTTCTGTGGCGTCGACCCCTTTGCCGAGAATCCGCTGTCCCAGGTGACGCTGGACTATCCCTTCTGGATAAAACCGATCAAGGCATTCTCGTCGCATTTGGGTTTCAGGATAGAAAACGAGGAGCAGTTCAACGCTGCCATCAAGGAAATCCGGGAGGGCATTCGCCAATTGGGCGATCCGTTCAATGAAGCCCTTCGACATGTCGAACTACCGTCAGAAATCCAGAAGATGGACGGCAATTCCTGCATTGCCGAGCAGATCGTCTCGGGAGCGCAGGGCGCCCCTGAAGGAACGGTCTTCAACGGCGAGTTCAACGTGCACGGCATCATCGCCCAACCCAACTCGGTCAGTAAAGACATCCCCTACGATCGCCTGGAATATCCGAGCAACCTTCCTGAGCGTATCCATCGCGAGATGATCGATGTCTCGCGCCGGTTCCTCGAGCATATCGGCTATGACAATGGCTGCTTCAACGCCGAATTCATGTGGGAAGAAGAGATGGACAAACTGTGGCTGATCGAATTCAATACCCGCATTTCACAATCGCACAGTGAAATATTCATCATGGTCGACGGCATGTCGAACCATGAAGTGGCCGTAGACATCGCCTTCGGCGAGCGACCTTCCATGGCCAATCGCCAAGGTATCGCAGCCGTAGCCGCCAAGTGTTATATCCCCTATGAGCATCGGGATGGCGTCGTCAAGCGAGTCCCCAGCGAAGCGGAGATCGAGGCTCTCAAGGAGCGCTTCCCCGGCACCAAGGTTCGTATCGACGTCGAGCCGGGCACGCGGCTGGGCGAGCTGCTGCACCAGGACAGCTTCAGCTACCGCCTGGGCACGCTCTATGTGGCGGGTGAGAGTCATGAACAAATCGAGGAGCGCTACAGGGCATGCCTGGAGGCGCTTGAGTTCGAGATCGAACCCATCGTATGAACCCAGCAAGGAGGAATCGTGAGCGTCATTGATTCATTTCCCTATCAGGTTCGTGAAATAGAAAACGTCTTCATCCCCATGCGCGATGGGGCTCAGCTGGCAGCCAGGATCTGGCTGCCAGTGGCGGCCGAGCAGACACCGATGCCGGCGATCATGGAGTACATTCCCTATCGCAAACGTGACATCACCCGTGCTCGTGATGCCGCCAATCATGCCTACATGGCGGGGCACGGCTATGTTTGCGTGCGGGTCGACATGCGTGGCAGCGGTGATTCCGATGGCGTGGTCACCGATGAGTACACTCAACAGGAGCAGGAGGATGGCGTCGACGCCATCGCCTGGATTGCCGAACAGCCCTGGTGTGATGGCAATGTCGGCATGATGGGCATCTCCTGGGGTGGCTTCAACAGCCTGCAGGTGGCGGCCAAGCAGCCGCCCGAGTTGAAGGCGATCATCAGCATCTGTTCGAGCGACGATCTCTACGCCGACAACATGCACTACATGGGCGGTTGTCTGCTGGGCGACAATCTCTCCGAGGCCACCGTGATGTTCGCCTTCAACAGCTTGCCGCCGGATCCCCGGATCGTCGGTAGCCGTTGGCGCGACATGTGGTTCGACCGTATGGAGAACAGCGGCCTATGGCTGGAACCCTGGCTCGAGCACCAGCGGCGCAGCGCCTACTGGACGACCAGCTCGGTCAACGAGAACTATGCCGCGATAAAGTGCCCGGTCTATGCCATTGGCGGTTGGGCCGACGGTTTTACCAATACCGTTCTGCGCCTGATGCAGCATCTTGAGGTGCCGCGCAAGGGGCTGATCGGCCCCTGGGGACACAAGTACCCGCATCAGGGCCTGCCGGGTCCCGCCATCGGCTTTCTCCAGGAGGCACTACGCTGGTGGGATCACTGGTTGAAGGGCCAAGACACGGGAATCATGGACGAGCCCATGCTACGGGCTTGGCAGCAGGACAGCGTTCCCCCCGACACCTCCTATGATGAGCGTCCGGGGCGCTGGATCGGCGAGCCCAGTTGGCCATCGGACAATATCAAGCAGCGTCGCTACGGCCTCGGCCCCTCTCATATTCACATGGGTGAGGGCACCGGCGACCGGCATCAGGGCGGCGGCTCGGAGAGTGGCCTGGCGTTGCAGTCGCCACTCAGCGTCGGTATGGCCGCGGGCAAGTGGTGTTCCTACGCGGCCACGCCGGATCTGCCTGGCGATCAGCGGGAAGAGGACGGTGGTTCACTGGTCTTCAGCAGCCCGCCCCTGACCGAACCGGTCGATATTTTCGGCATGCCGGAAGTGGAGCTCGAGATCTCTTGCGACAAGCCTCAGGCGATGCTTGCCGTCCGGCTATCCGACGTGGCGCCGGACGGCAAGGCGACCCGCGTCACCTACGGTTTGCTCAACCTGTCTCATCGCGACAGCGATGCCGAGCCCGAACCCCTCGTGCCCCATCGTCGCTACCGTGTACGAATCCCGATGAATGGGATTGCCCAACGCTTCCCGGCGGGGCATCAGCTGCGGCTGTCGATTTCAACCTCCTACTGGCCCCTCGCCTGGCTGCCGCCGGAACCCGCGCAAGTCGATATCTACCCCGACAGTAGCGCGCTGAGACTCCCCGTGCGTACGCCTGGCGTGGAAGACTCGCACCTCCCCGAATTCGAGGAGCCGCAGGTGGCCACGCCGTTGAAGGTTCATACCTTCGCCGCCAGCACGCACAATTGGTTGCTGCATCGTGACCTGGCGAACAAGGAGTCGACCCTGGAAGTCATCAACGACCAGGGGCATTTTCGTATCGAGGATATCGGTACCGAAGTGCGACGCAGTACCCGCGAGTGGTACACCGCCGTCAACGACGACTTCACATCTGCCCGAGGTGAAACCTATACCGAGCGCTCTTTCAAGCGGGATGACTGGGACGTTGAGGTATACACACGTACGGTATTGAGCTGCGACGAGAGCCACTTTTTCATTCATGCACAGCTCGACGCCTATGAGGATGACTATCGGGTGTTTTCCAAGAACTGGGAGAAGGTGATTCCTCGCGACCATATGTAATCGTAATACTGTTCGAACGTCTCGTGAGCGTCGCAACTCCATTCGATTGCGACGCTTTTTTTGATAAAACGGCTACATGTAAAAAAAGCCCCCGGTCGGAGCCGGGGGAATCGAGGGGCCTACGGAAAACTATGCATCAATTGCCGGCAGGTTCAGGTCTTGGCACGCAGGTCGTCGTCTTCGGAACGCTCCAGGAATTGGCGAGTGGTGTCGTCAAGGTTCTGCAACAGCCAGTCTGCCATGGCTTCCTCTTCCCTGAGGATCTCCTCGCAGATACGCGCTATTTCGGGCTTGCCCACCATGTTGGCCGCCTGGATCAACGCCCTATAGCTGGAGATTTCGAAGTGTTCGAAGGCGTAGCTGGCCATGTTGCCTTTCACTACCTCGTCACTTGCCATCATGCCGCTCATGCCTTGACCGAATGCGGCCAGCTTGCCGCCCATGTCCTTCATGGCCGAAGTGTCGGTACCCAGCAGCGATAGGCACTGCTCGATCTTCTCGACCTGGCCTCGCGTTTCGGTAATGTGCTGCTCGATGCGCGCCTTGAGCTGCGGATAGTGCTCCAGACGGTCGGCCTGGGTTTCGAGCATCTTTTCCGCCTGCTTCTCCATGGCATGAGCATCGCGTAGCCAATCTTCAAGATGCTTGGGGCTCTGCGGTTGTGTACCCATCGGTAATCTCCTTCAGTTACTTCCATGATTCCGCCAGCTTTCTTCACTTCGGCGGGTTGATCTGCTCTTCCTGAGCGCCGGAATGGGGCTTGGCCGGGCCCAGCTTGGGCTCCTGGCCCTCTGGCTCCGGCTGATTCTTGACCGAGAATTCACCGCGTCCGTCGAAAGACGGCCCTTCACCCCAGCGGCCTTGGGGGGCCTCTTTATCCAGTAGGGTATTGAGGTAGTAGTAGGAGTGCTCCGTTGCCTCGTGATTTTCCGGTGTGGAGTTGGGAATCGGCAGCTGCGCCTCGAGGCCGCCCAACTCTTCGATCACGGCCAACCATTGCTGCTGATGCATGGTGTCACGGGCGATCAAAAAGGAGAGGAAATCCTTCATGCCGTGATCGTCGGTCCAGTTGTACAGGCGCGATGCCAGCACGCGACCACCCGCTTCGGCAGTGACATTGGCCAGCATATCGGCCCCCACATTGCCGGTGGCATAGATATGGCTCATGTCGAACGGTACGCCATTGGCATTTTCCGGCAGCGCTGCAAGGCCGGAGGAGAGCAAGTGGCGCGGGTTGGTGCCACCAAGAATGGCATTGACGATCGGGTCCTTGGCGGACGCTTCCTGATAGGAAACCGGGGCGCCCTCCAGGTTGAGCGCTACGGCGTGTCCGAGCATCTCGATATGAGATAGCTCTTCGGTAGCCGTCGACATCAGCAAGTCGCGAATACGATCGTCGCCGCGAGCACCCATGGCCTGAAAGAAGTACTGCATGGCGACACGTATTTCGCCCTCGACCCCGCCAATGGCCTGTTGCAGCAGCATGGCGAATTCCGGGTTCGGCTTGTCGACCTTGACGGGATATTGAAGCTTGGATGAATGGTGGAACATGACGCCTCCTTGCGTCTACCGGCAGCTAGAAACCCGGCAGTCGCGTATCGGACCTCACCGTCTAAATTGCCGAGGTGGTGCAGCCCTCAGTCTGAAACAGATTGCCGGGTCGCTTCCCGGCCATCTGTATTGAGCCTGTAAGGCTCGGCTCAGCGCTTGCCACCCTTACGGCCCGCTTCTGAGGCTTTCTGACGATCGTTGGCGAAGTTGCCCCCGCTGTTCTGGCCGCCTTTCTGACCGGCTTGAGACGCTTTTTGCGGATCATTGGCAAAGTTGCCGCCGCTACGCTGACCGCCTTTTTGTCCGGCCACCGAGGCCTTCTTGGGGTCATTGGCAAAATTGCCGCTGCTGCGCTGGCCGCCTTTCTTGCCTGCTTCAGAGGCTTTTTTCGGGTCGTTGGCAAAATTGCCGGGATTCTGATTTTGCTGTGCCATGGTAATCTCCTTGGGGTTCCATTCCTGCACACAATCTTGCGTGCCTTGCGTACTTCCATTTACCGGGTCTTCGGCACTGCTGGCGTTGGCCATCGTCTTGAAGATAGGTGGCGCCTTTCACTACCTACAAGGACGATGCTGTATCCATGTGCAACGGAAGTTGTCCGTTCAGGCTCGGGGGCGGCAGCGTCGGAGGAAGGGAGATCGGGTTAATTGTCGACAACACCGTACCCGTGCTTGGGAAGCGCTCAAGCATGGGGTAACATGCGGTGAACAATCGAAGTGCCCCATGTGTGGCGGCCGTTGGCGCCGTGCTCGAGGAACCGGAGGAGAATCCATGGCCTTTGCCCAGAAATTCATCGTTGCCGATGACCATCCGCTGTTCCGCGCAGCCCTGACCCAGGCGCTGCGCCAGCTGGCACCTCAGGCCGAAATCGTGGAAGCCGACACCATGGAGGCGACCAGCGAGGTAGTGACTCGTCATCCCGATGCCGACCTGATCCTGCTCGATCTGCACATGCCCGGCGCCCACGGCTTCTCCGGCTTGATTCAGCTGCGTGGACAGACGCCGGACATTCCGGTGGCGGTGGTTTCCGGCAGCGATGAGCCCCACGTCGTCCGGCGCGCCATCGACTACGGCGCCTCAGGGTTCATTCCCAAGTCCTCTTCACTGCAGTTGATTGCCGAGGCGGTGGGTGAAATTCTCGATGGCGAGGTGTGGCTGCCTAAAGAGCTGGCCGACACGTTGGGCGATGCCAACGAGGAAGAGACCCGCTTCGCCGAGGCCATTGCATCGCTGACGCCGCAGCAGTTTCGCGTGCTAAACATGCTGACCGAAGGCTTGCTCAACAAGCAGATCGCCTACGAGTTGAACGTCTCCGAGGCCACCATCAAGGCTCACGTGACGGCCATTCTGCGGAAACTGGGTGTTCATTCCCGTACCCAGGCGGTCATCGCTGCTCAGAAGCTCGAGGTGGAACCGCCCAAGGTCGAATCCTGAGCGGCGCACGTCAGGACTGAGCGAAAACATAAAACCGCCGGATGCAGCCATCCGGCGGTTTTTCTTTGCCATCTGCACACGGTATGCGAGGGGACTTAGCCTTCCTGCCGTGTGGCGCGGCTGGCCTGCAGAGTGCGGGTCAACAAGGCGCGCAGGGCGGCGGGTCGTACCGGCTTCTGCAGCAGGTGATAGCCGCTGCGGCGGATCTCCTCGGCGACCTCCTCGGTGCGGTCGGCGGTGATCACTATGCCCGGCACAGCACTTTCCAGCCTTTCGCTCAGAGCCTCGAGCGCCATGAGCCCGGTCACTTCGTTGTCGAGGTGATAGTCGGCCAGAATGGCATCAGGCTCGCCATCTAGGTTACGCAGAACCGATTTGGCGCCGCCGATGGTGGTGGCGGTGTATACCTCGCAGCCCCAGCCCGAAAGCATCGCCTTCATGCCTTCGAGAATGAGCGTCTCGTTGTCGATGCAGATAATGCGGGTGCCTACCAGCTTGTTACCCACGCGACGTGGAGAGGCGGCATCCTCGGCGCGCTCGGACTCGCTGCGCGGCGCCACGACCGGCACGCTGACCGAGAACATGGTGCCGATCCCTTCGCGGGAGAAAACCTTGATCGGGTGATCGAGCACCCGGCTCATGCGGTCGGCTATCGATAGGCCGAGGCCCAGCCCCTTTTCGCTCTCCTTGTGGCGTGAAGCCTGATCCAGGCGGCGGAACTCCTGGAAAATCTCCGCCTGCTTGGATTCGGGAATGCCCGGACCCGAGTCCCAGACCTCGATGGTGAGTCGCGAACCCCGGCGTCGACAGCCCAGCAACACCCGCCCTTCCTGGGTGTAGCGCAGCGCATTCGAGAGGAAGTTCTGCACGATTCGACGCAGCATCTGGGGGTCGCTGTCCACCCAGGCCTTGGTCGTCACCACCATCAGATCGAGGCCGCGCTCCTCGGCCATGACCTCGAATTCGGCCCGCAGCGGACGGAAGATGTCAGCCAGTGCAAAATGCGTGCGTCTCGGCGTGAGAGCGCCCGCATCCAGCTTGGAGATGTCCAGCAGAGTGCCAAGCAACTCTTCGGCGGCCTGCAGCGAATTGTCGATGTGGCCGATGGTACGTTTCATGTCGACCGCATCCATCTCGTTGGAGAGGGCAGAAGTGAACAGGCGGGCAGCATTCAGCGGCTGCAGCAGGTCGTGGCTGGCGGCGGCGAGAAACCGCGTCTTGGAAGCGTTGGCATCTTCGGCGACCTGCTTGGCCTGGCGCAGCGCCTGCTCTGCTTCGGCCCGTACCCGGTTCTCCTGGCGCAGCGCGGTGTTGGCTTCCGAGAGTGCCTGGGTGCGTTCGCGTACGCGCTCTTCCAGGGTCTCGTTGGTCTCCTTGAGCGCAATCTCGGCCAGGCGGCGCTCGGTGATGTCCTGGTAAAGCGAGAAGAAACCGAGAATCGCGCCGCTTTCACCGAAGTGCGGAGTATAGGTCACCAGCATGTAGCGCAGGTCGTCGCCCAAGCGCATCGAAACCTCGAAGCTGACCCGTTCGCCGGCAAGCGTGCGATGTATCCAGGGCTCACGCTCGCGTGCCATTTCGTCACTGATGACGGAGTTGACGTGCTTGCCGATCACCTCGTTGCGGTCGATGTGGAAGGCCTGCTCATAGGCACGGTTGGTAAAGAGGTAGCGGCACTCCTTGTCGAAATAGGCGATCAGCGCCGGCACGTTGTCGGTATAGATCCGGATGTTGTTCTCGGAGCGTATCAGCGCCTCCTCGATGCGCTTCTGCTGGGTGATGTCCTGGTAGGTGTAGACGAAGCCTCCCCCCGGCATGGGGTTGCCCTGTACCTCGAGCACGCTGCCGTCCTGGCGGTAGCGCACGTAGCGGTGCGGCTGGCCGTCGCGAATATTGTCGATCAGTAGCTGCACGTGCTCTTCGGGGTCGCCGGGGCCATACTCGCCGTTATGGGCGTTGTAGCGGAAGATCTTGTCGATCGGTGCGCCCACCCGGATCAAGTGGTCGGGGAAGCGGAACAGCTCCAGGTAGCGCTGGTTCCACACCACCAGACGCATGTTCTGATCGACCACGCTGATGCCCTGGTTGATGTTCTCGATGGTGGCCTGCAGCAGGGCGCGGTTGAACTCGAGTACCTGGGAGGCTTCATCGACGATGGAGATCACGTCGGAAATGCCGATGCCGCGACCCTGCAGCGCCGAGTTGACCACAATGCGCGCCGAGGAAGCTCCGAGCACGGATGCCAGGAAGCGCTCGGTAAACTGGATCACGTCGATGGAGGCGCGGTTACCGTCTTCGAGCGGCTTGCCGGTGCGCCGGGCGTAGTCGTCGAAGGCACGCGCCACTTGGCCGGCGCCAAGGAAGCGTTCGCACAGTACCTTGAGGTCGCCAACCGTGGTGGCACCGGTCCAGGGGCGGTTGACCGAGGTCTGGCGTGTCTCCACGCTGTCGACGAAGAGCGAGGCTTGGATGCGTTCGACGACCCGCTGTGAAGTGATCTGCGAGACGAAGATGTAGCAGAACAGGTTGACCCCGAGCGAGAGCATCACGCCGTGGGTGAAGGCATCGCCAAAGTTGAGTCCGAACAGCGCAGTGGGCGTCAGCCAGGGATGACCCAACGGGCCGCCGGCGAGCCAGTGCGCCGGCAATACGCCGCCCTGGATCATGGCCGGCATCAGGAGGCTGTAGACCCAGATGGCGAAACCGGCGTTCATGCCGACGATGACCCCGAGCCGGTTGCCGCGCTTCCAGTAGAGTCCACCCAGCAGGGCGGGAGCGAACTGGGCCGCCGCGGCGAAGGAGAGCATGCCGATTGAGGCCAGCGAGGTGAACTCACCGATCAGGTGGTAGAAGCCATAGGCCAGGGCGAGAATCACGCAAATGGTGATACGCCGGGCCTGGAGCACCAGGCGGCCATAGTCGCGGGGGCGGGCATCCAGCCAGCGCAGGCGGAACAGTAACGGGATCACGATCTCGTTGGAAATCATGATCGAGACCGCCACGGTGGCCACGATGACCATGCCGGTGGCGGCCGAGAAGCCGCCGATATAGGCCAGCAGGGTCAGCCACTGCTGATCGGCCGCCATGGGCAGTGCCAGCACGAAGGTGTCGGGCTCCACCGAGCCGTCGGGGAACAGCGTCAGCCCGGCCGCCGCGATGGGCAGAATGAAGAAAGCGAATGCGACGAGGTAGAGCGGAAACAGCCAGCGTGCCTTGGCGGCATCGTTGGGGTGGGTATTCTCCACGACGGCCACATGGAATTGACGCGGCAGGCAGAAGATCGCCAGCATGGCCAGCAGCGTCTGGGCCCAGAAGCCGCGACCGAAGTCCTGATCGGCCAGTTGGCGCTGCAGTTCGAGCTGGGTGTCGGCCAGCGCCATCAGTTCGCCAAGGCCATCGAACATGCCCCAGGTAACGTAGGCGCCAAGAATCAGGAAGGCCACCAGCTTGACCATCGACTCGAAGGCGACCGCATGGATCAAACCTTCATGGTGCTCGGTGGCGTCCGTGTGGCGGGTGCCGAACAGAATGGCGAAGGCTGCCATGACCAGCGCCACGAAGAATGCCGTATCGGCAAATACCGGTGTGTGGGTAATGTCGGCGGCATCGGTCAGCACGGCGAACGACGTTGCCACCGCCTTCAGCTGCAGTGCGATGTAGGGCAGGGTGCCAATCAGGGCTACCAGGCTGGCAAAGGCCGCCAGCGACTGAGCCTTGCCGTAACGCGAAGCGATGAAATCGGCGATCGAGGTGATGTTCTGGCGCTTCGCCACGCGAATCATCTTGGCCAGTACTGGCCAGAAGAGCAGAAAGGTCAGTATCGGACCCACGTAGATGCTGGCGAACGACCAGCCGGCGGTAGCCGCCTGGCCCACCGCGCCGTAGAAGCTCCAGGAGGTGCAGTAAATGGCCAGCGCCAGGATGTAGATCATCGGGCGCTTGCGACTGGCGCCACGGCGTCGCGCGTTACGGTCGCCCAGCCAGGCGATGCCGAACAGCACGGCGATATAGAGCAGTGAGACGACGATCAGCAGCCAACCGGCAAACATGCGTTCTCCCCCCGGCAAGAGCCGACCAGTCTAAAGCGAGCTCGGCCCGCGAAGATACGGGCCGATAGGGCATCGATAACGGTGCGGCCCCTATGGCAAGGCTACCAGGGAGAGCAGACCGCCTCTAGCAAGCGTGAACCCTCGTTCACCCTGCGCATGGCATCTGTCAGAGGCTGTCGACTCTCTTCGCTGATAGGCACCATTTCGGACGTGGTGCAGTTCATCAGGTACGGCTGGTGGTGGAGCCGGTCGATGTACTCCTTCTCGAAGCGATAGAGAATGAACTCGACCAGCTGCTGATCGTCCACTTGGCGCGGCACCATGCTACTTAGATCGACGACGCTGAAAGCTTTTGTCATGGGATAGAAATAGGTCCAGGGTCGCCAGGGCATGCTGTCCTGCTCGGTATGTACCACCTGAGCCGTATTGGGCAGCTGGCTTTGCTTGTGCTCGAACCAGGAGTATTCATAGTGGATCTGGTAGCCCAGCATGCCCAGACCGGCAAATACCGGAATGATCCACGTCGGCAGCCGCTTGCCGCTTGCCAGGCGCAGCATCAGACCGATACCGGCAGCCCCCAGGCCGGCAAAAATCGCCGCAATCAAGTGCCATATCATGACGCCACCTTTTTCAATGAAATCGGGCCTCCCGATGGGGAAGCCCGATCTGATTCGGTTCCCGGCCCTGGAAGGGCCGGGGGCAGATTATGGCTTAGTGATCGATGGCAACGCCAGCGCCTTTCGGGTAACGCACGCTCTCGACCAGATCCTGGATCTCCTGCGGCGGCTCTTCGGTAGCGGAAGAGACGGCGAAGGCCACGGCGAAGTTGATCATCGCGCCCACCGCACCGAAGGAGAGCGGGGAGATGCCCAACAGCCAGTTATCGGCAGTATTCGCCAGCATGTTGGTGCCGGGAATGAAGAACCAACCCAGGTAGATGAAGATGTACAGCAGGGTGCTGAGCAGGCCGGCCAGCATGCCGCAGATGGCGCCCTTGCTGTTCATGCGGGTGGAGAAGATACCCATCATCAGCACCGGGAACAGCGAGGCAGCAGCGATACCGAAGGCCAGTGCCACAACCTGCGCCGCGAACCCTGGCGGATTGAGCCCCAGATAGGTGGCCAGCAGGATGGCGCCCGCCATGGAGATTCGCGCCGCCAACATTTCACCCTTCTCGGAGATGCTGGGATTGATGGTGTTCTTGATCAGGTCATGACTGATGGCCGAAGAGATCGCCAGCAGCAGACCCGCTGCGGTAGAGAGAGCCGCTGCGATACCGCCCGCCGCGATCAGACCCACGACCCAGCCTGGCAGGTTGGCGATTTCCGGGTTGGCCAGTACCAGGATGTCGTTGTTCACCGTCAGCTCGTTGCCTTCCCAGCCACGATCTGCGGCGATGGGCTGGAACGCCGGGTTGGCATCGTTGTACATCTGGATGCGGCCGTCGTTGTTGAGATCGGTGAAGGTGATCAGCCCGGTGTCTTCCCAGGTGCGGATCCAGTCCGGACGCTCTTCGTAGAGAATCGGGTTGGCGGCAGCTTCTTCGTAGTCTTCTACCTGCCCGGCCATTTCCGGGAAGATGGTAGTGGCCAGGTTGAGGCGTGCCATGGAACCCACTGCCGGGGCGGTCAGGTAGAGCAGGGCGATGAATACCAGCGCCCAGCCGGCAGACCAGCGTGCGTCGGCGACCTTGGGTACGGTGAAGAAGCGGATGATGACGTGGGGCAGACCGGCGGTACCGATCATCAGCGACAAGGTGAACAGCACCATGTTGAGCTTGTTGTCCACGTCGGCGGTGTAATCGCGGAAGCCGAGCGCATTGACCACTTCGTCGAGCTTGGCCAGCAGCGGGACGCCGGATTCGGTGTGCGTGCTGAACATGCCGAACATCGGGATCGGGTTGCCGGTCAGCTGCATGGCGATGAAGACCGCAGGAATGGTATAGGCGATGATCAGTACGATGTACTGAGCCACCTGGGTGTAGGTGATGCCTTTCATGCCACCGAACACGGCGTACAGGAAGACGATACCTGCGGCGATCCAGATGCCCACGCTGCTGGGCACCTCAAGGAAGCGCGAGAAGGCAACGCCGGCGCCGGTCATCTGACCGATAACATAGGTCACCGAGGCTACGATCAGACAGATTACCGCCACCACGCGAGCGGTCTTGCTGTAGAAACGATCGCCGATGAAGTCGGGCACGGTGAACTTGCCGAATTTGCGCAGATAGGGCGCAAGCAGCATGGCCAGGATGACGTAGCCGCCGGTCCAGCCCATGAGGAAGGTCGAGTTGGCATAACCGCCGGAAGCCAGCAGGCCGGCCATGGAGATGAACGAGGCTGCAGACATCCAGTCGGCGGCCGTAGCCATACCGTTGGTGATCGGATGAACGCCACCACCGGCAACGTAGAAGTCCTTGGTCGAACCGGCACGTGCCCAGATGGCGATGCCAATATAGAGGGCGAATGAGCCACCCACGAACAGCAGATTGATAGCAAACTGACTCATGCTGGCTTACTCCCCAAGGCCGAACTTCTGGTCAAGCCTGTTCATCTTCCAGGCGTAGAAGAAGATCAGAACGATGAAGGTCAGGATGGAACCCTGTTGAGCGAACCAGAACCCGAGGTCGGTGCCGCCCACCGGAATGCCTGAAAGCAGGGGGCGAAACAGCATGGCACAGCCATAGGACACGAATGCCCAGACGATCAGGCATCCGGTTATGAGGCGGACGTTCGCCTTCCAGTACGCAGCAGCATTGGTTTTATCATCTGCCATAGTGATGCTCTCCACTTGTTGTTAAGGTTGGGAAGTCGCACAGAGAGTTGCCAGGTTTCTTCAGGGGGTGCACTGAGCGAGAGGAGTCGGATGGCATGAACGAAGGCCGGTTTGCGCCTTGAGCTCCCTTGCTCCCTGCGGACGATCCTCACTTCCCACCACGACCACTTGCCCGTTGTCGAGTCGCTTTTTTCAGGTGCGATCACCCTGTATGACTCATGAGCAATACTGGTCAATAAATGCAGAAAATAAAATCCCAGACTTTGGTATCATGAGTAAACTGTAATAAAACGATTCTTCTTTTTTCTCTTGATTTTCAATCTTCTATGTTCCTGCGTTGGCGTTTTTACATGACGACGAGAGTCGCTGATAGGACGATTGTCTATCATTAAACTTTTGTCTATAAGATGTTTTGTTAAGAACACTCGCCGTGGAAGGCGTCTGGCCATACACAACAACTCGTCCTTGGACGTTGGTCTAGGTTATCTCTTAAATCGTGGGGCTGTTATCCTGCCCGAAGAGTGCTATTCAAAGCTTGAGAAGTAACGTCGAAGGAAAGATTAACGTCGTTGCCGTGCCGCTCTAGTACTCGACCTGGTGTCGCTGTCGCTCCGCTCCAGGTCGTCGTGATGAACCGAGGCAAGGTGGCCGTAGCACGGGAGTATAGAGATGGTCGATGTCGATCTTTCCCAACCGCCTTTCTCCTTTCTGGACGAGGAGGGCCGAGAGCGTGTCCGTAACGGCATCGACCTGGCCTATTTCGACCGCGACGAGATCATTCTGGAAACCGGCCAGCCGGGTGAGTACGTCTTCCTCATCCACAAGGGCGAAGTGGCCGAGCTGGATACCACCCAACCCGGGGCGCGTGAACGCCTTGGCCACTACACGGCAGGAGATCTCTTCGGCGCCATCAGTATCCTCAACGGCAAGAGCCGCTATCGCTTTCGCGCCGAGCAGGAAAGCCTTTGCTACCTGCTGCCCAAGGCGCTCTTCCTGCAGCTTTGCGACGACTACCCGGCCTTTGCCGAATTCTTCCGGCAAACCCTGGCCCACAAGGCACGTCTGCTGACGGAACAGCGCGCCGAGGGGGGCGTGACCATGGCCGGCTTCATGCTGGCGCGGGTCAGCGAGTGCATGCGTCCCCCACTATGTATGGAAACGGGAGCGACCATTGCCGAAGCGGTGGCCAGGCTGCATGAAAGCCACGCCGACAGCCTGCTGGTGGAGGGTGAGGATGGCGCGGGCATGGTCACCAAGACCGACCTGCTGGAAGCGCTGGTGTTGAAAGGGCAGGATCAGCAGAGCCAGTTGAAGCATATAGCGAACTTCCAACTGGTGACGGTGCGCCCCGACCAGTACCTGTTCGAGGTGCTGGTCATGATGACCCGCTTCAAGGTGGAGCGGGTCGTGGTAATGGAGGAGTCCCAGCTCATCGGTGTGGTGGAGTTGACCGATGTGCTGAGCTATTTCTCCAGTCGCAGCTATGTCGTCAGCCTGCAAGTGGAACAGGCCGACAGTCTCGATGCCCTGTTTCGTGCCAGCCGGCGCACGCCCGAGCTGGTCAAGGCGCTGATGGCGCAGGGCGTCAAACTGCGCTTCGCCATGGGCCTGCTGGCGGCACTCAACGGACGCATCATGTCCAAGGCCTGGAGCTTTCTGATCGAGGAGCGCTATCACCCGGACAGCTGCCTGATGGTGATGGGCAGCGAAGGGCGTGGCGAGCAGATTCTCAAGACCGACCAGGACAACGGCCTGATACTCGCCGACGGTCTGGAGTGGCCGGAAGTGGGCGAGCAGATGCAGCGCCTCACCGAGACGCTGATCGAGCTGGGCTATCCGCCCTGTCCCGGCAATATCATGGTGAACAACCCGCAGTGGGTGGGCTCCGTGTCGCAGTGGCAAGAGCGCATCGCCCGTTGGGCAGAGAAGCGCGACGGCGATAGCCTGATGAAGCTCGCCATCATGCTCGACTCTCACGCCGTCGCGGGGAATCCGGCGCTGCTCGACCGCGTGCGGAAGGCACTCTTCGAACAGTGCTCGCGTGATGAGATCCTGCTCTCCTACTTCGCCCGTACGGCACTGCGCTTTTCCACACCGCTGACTCTGTTCGGTTCTCTGAAGAAACCCCAGCACGGTATCGACATCAAGAAAGGCGGCATCTTCCCGATCGTACATGGCGTTCGCACCATGGCGCTGGAGCGGCGTATCAAACCGACATCTACCCTGGAGCGGCTCGAGGCGCTGGTAGCCGACGGGCGATTGGAAGAGCGGGTGGCAGAAGATCTGGCCGAGGCGCTCTCGCTGTTCACCGAGCTGCGTTTGAAGCAGCAACTGGAACGTCTCGGAGGAGAGCTCAACGGCAAGAGCCCGGACCGCGTCGTGGTACAGCAGCTCTCTTCACTGGAGCGTGACCTGCTGCGTGAGGCGTTGCATATCGTCAAGGATTTCAAGCAGAGCCTGTCGCAACGCTATCACCTCGAATATACCTGACAGGCAGCACTTAAGGAGTAAGGGCATGTTTCGAGTTCTACGCCGTGCCAGCGATCGTCGTCGCCATGCCGATGGCGAATACGGCTGGCTGTTTCATCCTTATACTGGGGATGAGCTAGTGGCCATCGACTGCGAAACCACTGGCGTCGATCCACGCACTGCCGAGCCCGTGTCCATCGGTGCGGTCAAGGTGCGTGGCGACAGGGTGCTGACAAGCGAATCGCTTCATCTGCATCTGAAACGCCCGGCCAGTCTGACCGGCGACTCCATCCGGATTCACGGCCTGCGCGGTATCGATCTCGACGACGGCGTATGCGTCGATGAGGCGCTGGAAACCCTGCTCGATTACATTGGCAACCGCCCGCTGCTGGGCTGGCGCCTGGAGTTCGACCTGGCCATCCTCAACCGTCAGATCAGGCCGCGCTTCGGTTTCGACCTGCCCAACAGCGGTATCGACGTGGCACAGCTGTATCATCGCCAGCTGCGTCGCAGCGTCATGGAGCCGGAGCCTCGTGCACAGCGCTTCGAGGCGGTGGCGGAGTCGCTGGGAGTGCCTGTCATGGGTCGTCATACCGCGCTTGGCGATGCGGTGACCACGGCGCTGATGTACCTGCGGCTGGAGCGGGCCGGCATGCCGGATCGGCAAGAGGCATGAGGCGCTGAAACCCTTTCATGGCGTCGCCACCGGACAGTGGCGATGGTAGGATGCCACCCATCATTCATCATGCCGTGGCAGCCCGATCATGCAAGACGCCGTGATTTTCGATCCCCCTACCGTCGCTTACCGCAGTGCTCAGAGTGGGCCGGGCGAAGCGAGTAGGGAGCCCTCTCCGCTGGAGTCGCTCGACGCCAAGGGGCGACGCGAGTTCAACAAGCTTCAGAAGCGCCTGCGGCGTCAGGTGGGCCATGCCATCATCGACTACGGCATGATCCACGAAGGCGACCGGGTCATGGTCTGCCTGTCGGGCGGCAAGGACAGCTATACCCTGCTCGAGATCCTGCGCAATCTGCAGCGCAACGCGCCGGTGAACTTCTCCCTGGTAGCGGTGAATCTGGACCAGAAGCAGCCGGGCTTCCCCGAACATATCCTGCCTGAATACCTCGAGGCCGCCGGCGTCGAATACTACATTCTCGAGCGCGACACCTATTCGGTGGTCAAGGAGAAGACGCCGGAGGGCAAGACCACCTGCGCGCTCTGCTCGCGATTGCGACGCGGCTCACTCTACGGCTTCGCCGAGGAGATCGGTGCGACCAAGGTGGCGCTGGGGCATCACCGCGAGGACATCCTCGAGACCCTGTTTCTCAACATGTTCTACGGTGGCACGCTCAAGGCGATGCCGCCCAAGCTGCTCTCCGACGACGGCAAGAACATCGTCATTCGGCCGCTAGCCTACTGCCGTGAGGCGGACATCGCCGAGTTTGCCAGGCTGATGGATTTCCCCATCATTCCCTGCAACCTGTGCGGCTCGCAGCCCAACATGCAGCGCCAGGTGGTCAAGGAGATGCTGGCCGACTGGGAGCGCAAGCACCCAGGGCGCCTCGAAACGATGTTCAAGGCGGTAACCAACGTGGCGCCGTCTCAGCTGGCCGACCGCGAGCTGTTCGACTTCGAAGGGCTCGAGGCGAAGCAGGCGCACAGGCGCGAACGCCGTATCGACGCTCTGGACCTCTCCCGCGATTGAGTCCTCGATCTGAACGCACGAAAAACCGCCGGGCTTGCGCCAGGCGGTTTTTTCACGACGGATCGAGTCGCCTTACTGGTCGTCCTGGGCCTGGGCCAGCAAGGCCTCGAGATTGAGTATGTTCACCTCGCGTCCGGAAACCTCCACCAGACCCTGCTGCTGAAAGCGGCCGAGAATCCGGCTTACCGTTTCCACTGCCAGCCCCAGGTAGTTGCCGATATCGGCGCGGGACATGGAGAGGCGGAAGCTGTAGGGGGAGTATCCGCGGCGACGGAAGCGGTCTGACAGGCTGGTGAAGAAGCTGGCCAGACGCTGGTCGGCGGTCTTGCGCGACAGCAGACGCATCATCTTGCGATCGTCGCGCAGCTCCTTGCTCATGCTGCGATAGAGCTGACCGCGCAGCTCGGGAATCTGTTCCGACAGGGTATCCAGCCGATCGAAGGGGATCTCGCAAACCGTAGTGGTTTCGAGAGCGATCACGCTGCCGGGGTAGATCTGCTCGTCGATGCCGTCAAGACCCACAAGCTCGCTGGGCAAGTAGAAATTGGTGACCTGATCCTCTCCGGAGCCTTCGGTGGTGGTCTGCTTGAGGCTGCCGGAGCGTACCGCGAAGACGCTGCTGAAGGCGCTGCCTTGGCGAAAAAGGGCTTCGCCCTTCTTCAGCGGAGAGCGACGCCGAATGATGGCATCGAACTGCTCCATGTCCTCGAGTTCCAGAGCAAGAGGCAAGCACAGTGAGCTCAGGCTGCAGTTTTGACAGCGGGTTTCATGCAGTAGCGAACGCCGCTTGCCGAGCGCATTGGCTGCGTTAACCGGCATGCTCCACCTCCTTGATCATGGTCATGGAGGCATTATGGAACATTATTGGTGCATGTAACATGCCCCTTGCGACTTTTGACCGCAACGGTTGGTTACTTTGTTCGTTCCGTAACGCTACAAGATGCGTGAGAACTGCGCTTCGGGCTGCGTCGGCAGCCTTGCGTCGAAGGCCATGGCCAGATGACGGATCAGCAGCCGGCCGATGGGAGTTGCGATCAGCCGGTTACCTTCGGATACCACGAGTCCGTCCCGGCGAGGAATCTCCAGACGCAGCAGGGCATCCGCCAGGTAGCGAGGCGCGTCGACGCTGAAGGTTTCGCTCAGCTCATCCAGATCCAGCTCCATGTCGCACATCAACCGCTCGATGGCATGCCGCCTGACCCGGTCGTCAAAGGACAACCGTATGCCACGGGCAGTGGGAAGGTGGCTCGCATCCAGCGCATTCTCGTAGGCAGCGAGATTGCTGTGATTCTGCACGTAGACATCGTCGATACAGGAGATCGCCGAGACCCCAAGCCCCACGAGGTCGCATTGTGCATGGCTGGAATAGCCCTGGAAGTTGCGCTGTAGGGTGCCCTCGCGCTGGGCGATGGCCAGGCTGTCGTCGGATCGGGCGAAGTGGTCCATGCCGATATGCACGTAACCCGCATCGGTCAGCATGGCGATGGTGGTTCGCAGGATGGCCAGCTTCTCTTCGGGGCCGGGCAGATCCTCGGTACGGATGTGGTGCTGAGCCGCGAAGCGCTCGGGCATATGGGCGTAGTTGAAGACGGAAAGCCGTGCCGGGGCCATGGCGATGACCTGCTCCAGGGTGGCAGCGAAGCTGTCACGGTTCTGGAAGGGCAGCCCGTAGATCAAGTCCAGGTTGAGCGAGCGAAAACCCAGCCGATCCGCTTCATCGATCAATGCCTCGGTCAGGATGCGCGGCTGTAGGCGATTGATGGCACGCTGGACCTTGGGGTCTAGATCCTGCACGCCGAGGCTCAGGCGATTGAAGCCCAGCGCCTGCAGGTGGCGCAGGGTGAAGACATCGGCCTCGCGTGGATCGATCTCGATGGCATAGTCGCGATCGCGGGCGCTGGAAAGCCCGAAGCGCGCATCGAGCCGATCGATGAGGTCGCTCATCTGGTCGAGGCTGAGAAAGGTTGGCGTACCGCCGCCCCAGTGAAGCTGAGCCACCTCCCGGCGTGTGTCCAGATGCGGCTTGACCAGCACCATCTCTCGGTCCAGGCGCGAGATATAGGGCTCAGCCACCTTGCTCGCCTTGGTCGTGATCTTGTGGCAGGCACAGTAGTGGCAGGCCTTGCGACAGAAGGGAATGTGCACATAGAGCGAGAGTGGACGGCCGTCGGCATTACTGCGAGCCAGGGCGGCCTGATAGTCCGGTTCGCCAAACGCCTCATTGAACGAATTGGCGGTCGGGTACGAGGTATAGCGCGGGCCACTGGTATCGTAGCGCCGCAGCAGGGCCTCGTCCCAGGCGAAAGGGTCGGCCATCGCTCGATGCAAGGACATCGCGGGGACGGACATGATGGCACTCCGAAAGGCTGACGATTGGCCCAATGCTAGCGGTACACCGGCCAAGCTGGATTGAGCTGCGTCAAACGAAGTGATAATGCCGTGTCAGCGGTGGCCTTCAATGACCCGAGGCGCCATGAGGCAGCAAGGCGACGAGTTGCCACACGGCGAAAGCGATGATCGTCAGTGCGGCCAAGGTGCGAGTTGCCGGGTGGCGAATCAGCGTGCCCAATTGGCGTGCGGCGAAGCCGGTCACCAGCAGGGAGGGCAGGGTACCAAGCCCGAAGGCGCCCATCAGCGCTGCTCCGGTCAACGGGTCCGCCGTGGCCAGGCTCCAGGCCAGCATCGAATAGACGAGCCCACAGGGCAGCCACCCCCATATTGCCCCGAGCCCTATGGCCTGAGGCAAGCTGACCACCGGCATCAAGCGCTTGCCGATGGGCTCGAGGTGGCGCCACAGATGCCGACCGAGCGCTTCCACCTTGAGCAGGCCCTTCCACCAGTTGGCGATATAAAGCGCCATCAGAATCAGCATGACCGCGGCGAACAATTGCAGCACCACCCGCGTCGCGGGGGTTAGTGCGAAGACAGTGCCCAGCGCAGCCACCAGTGCTCCGGCCATCATGTAGCTGGCGATACGACCGAGGTTGTAACCCAGCAGCAGCCCGCTAAGTCTGGCGGGGCTACGCATGCTGGGTGGTACGGCGAAGGTCAGGGCGCTCATGATACCGCCGCACATGCCGATGCAATGAGCGCCACCAAGCAGTCCGAAGACGAAAGCCGCCAGCAGCGGCGGAAGGCCGAGCCCGGTAGGATCCATCAGCGCTGCGCCGGGGGGTCGTCGTCGCTGTCGGCCGGTCGCCGATGGGCCCGGCGCCGCCGTTCCCGTTCCTCCGGGGTCAGATCGTTATCGTCTTCGTCGAACAGGATACGATGGGCGGGGCCCTCCAGATCCTCGAACTGATCGTTCTTCACCGCCCAGAAGAAGGCCCACACGGCCAGGCCGAGCAGGATCAACGACAGCGGAATGAGAAGATAAAGAATGGTCATGCATTCACCAGTCGCATGTCTGATGTCGGCGTCGGAGCGGGGCGCAGGCGAAAGCGGTTGAGCCTCAGCGCATTGCCCACGACGACCAGGGAGCTGCCTGACATGCCCAGCGCAGCGACCCAGGGCGGCACGATGCCGATGGCAGCCAGGGGCAGTGCCGAGAAGTTGTAGCACACCGACCAGATCATGTTCTGGCGCATGATGCGCCTTGTGGCGCGGGCGATCTCGATGGCTTCGACGATACGCATCAGACGCGGGCTCATCAACACCGCATCGGCGCTGGTCCGGGCCAGATCGGTGGCACCGTTCATGGCCACCGAGACGTCGGCTCCGGCCAGCACCGGCACGTCGTTGATGCCGTCGCCGATCATGGCCACTTTCTCGCCGGTCGCCTGGCGCTCACGAATTCTTGCCAGCTTGTCTTCCGGACTGGCTCCAGCCTGCCAGGTGTCGATACCCAGCTGCTCGGCCATGCCGCGTACGGCCGATACCGTGTCGCCCGACAGCAACTCCACCTGGATGCCGCGAGCCTTCAGCTCGGCGACGGTTTCAAGGGCATCGTCACGCATGCGGTCGCGCAGGCCGAACCAGGCTCGGGGCTGGCCCTCCTCGCCGAGCAGCAACCACTGGCCGTCCCCCGGGGCCTCGAGCGCTTGTTCCGGGGCGGCGAAATCCGGCCGGCCCAAGCGCCAGCGCTTGCCATCGATTACGCCCTCGACGCCCTGGCCGGTGCGGCTGACCCTGTCGCCGGCATCCACCGTAGCCAGTCGCCAAGGGCTGAAAGCGCGGGCGATGGGATGCTCGGAGTGGGCTTCCAGTGCCGCGGCGATGACCTTGGCGCGCTCAGGCTCAAGATCCCCGAGGGGGCGAGTATCGACGAGCTGCATCTCGCCGCAGGTCAGGGTGCCGGTCTTGTCGAATATCACACGGTCCACCTGTGACAGCGACTCGATGGCGTCGGCACGGGTGATCAGGATGCCGCGGCGGCGCAGCTGACCGTGACCCGCAGTCAGGGCAGTAGGCGTTGCCAGCGCCAGGGCGCAGGGGCAGGTCACTACCAGTACCGAGAGCATGACCCACAGCATGCGACTGGGATCGATGAACCACCAGGCGGTCGTCACGCAGACGGTGACTATCAGCAGGCGCAGCACGAACAGGTGCGACATGCGCGCAGCCAACTGGGCCAGGCGCGGGCGGCTGGCGAAGGCGCGGTCGGTCAGATCGACGATGCTTGCCACCCGCGCATCCTTGCCCGCATGGGTGACGCGTACTATCAGCGGGCTCTCGATGTTCTGGCTGCCGCCGGTGATGCTGTCACCGACGCGTCGGGTCACGGGCAGGTACTCGCCGGTGAGCATCGACTCGTCGAGGCTCGATTCGCCCTCTTCGATGATGCCATCGGCCGGCACGCCATGGCCGGGTTTGATCAACACCCGGTCGCCGGCGACGAGTTCGCTGGCCGGCAGGATGCGCTCCTCGCCGTTGGCTTCCAGGCGTACCGCCGAGAGCGGCAGCGCGCCGGCCATGACGTTGCCGGTATGGCCGCTGCGGCGCCGTGCACGGGCCTCCACGTAGCGGCCAAAGAGCAGGAAGAAGGTAAACATCGCCACCGAGTCGAAGTAGACCTCACCGGTATCGGCGATCACCGCATAGCCGCTGGCAAGATAGGCCCCGCCGATGGCAATGGAGACCGGCACGTCCATGCCCAGTACGCGGGTGCGCAGATCGCGCACTGCGTTACGGAAGAAGGGCATGGCCGAGAAGAACACCACCGGTGTGGCCAGGGCGAAGGACAGCCAGTGGAACAGGGCGTAGAAGTCCTCACTGATCTCGCCGGGGGCGGTCATATAGATGGGAATCGAGAACATCATGACCTGAGCCATGCCCACCGCGGCCACGATCAGGCGGCGAATGTTCATGCGCTCCTCGAACTGCAACCGCTGCTGGGCGGCGTCCGGCTCGTAGGGCTGGGCGCTGTAGCCGATGGCAGCCATCTCGGCGAGGATACGCGACAGCTTGAGCTGAGCAGGATCCCATGCCACCCGTACCCGATGATGACTGAGGTTGACTGCGCTGGCGCTTACGCCCTCGAGAGCGTTGAGCCGATGTTCGATCAGCCATGCGCAGGCGGCGCAGGTGATGCCGTCCACTGCCAGAGTGGCATAGACCCGATCACTGTCGCCTTCGGCATGCACGAACTGCCGCTGCAGCCCCGGATCGTCGAAAACCGCCCAGGTCTCTGCCTTGACCGCCTGACGTTCGTCCGGCCGCTCGGGCAGCTCGGTGCGAAAGCGGTAATAGCTGGCCAGACCGCCGTCGACGATG
The DNA here is from genome assembly GCF_057473365.1 of Halomonas sp. TH-94. Taxonomy (NCBI): domain Bacteria; kingdom Pseudomonadati; phylum Pseudomonadota; class Gammaproteobacteria; order Oceanospirillales; family Halomonadaceae; genus Halomonas; species Halomonas sp. TH-94. Next base: position 43,628 of record NZ_JBYCKL010000080.1, on the reverse strand, counting down.
GCATGCGCCACCGCCTCGCAGCCGGGGCAGCAAAGCGAGTGCTTGCGCTCGTCGAGCGTGATCGTCCAGGGCGCGCCGGGAGGCACTACGTTGCCGCAGTGGTAGCAGCCGGCAGTCGCGGCTTCGGTCTCGGTGGCGACGTGACTCATGGCGACTCTTGGGCTAACGCCAGTCGGATATCAGCCACGTGTCGGTAGCCCCGGGCTTAGGCTGAAGGCTTCTTCGCTGGGGAAGCTGCCTTCACCGACCAGACGCCATTCGGGCTGTTCCGCGCTGGGATGCAGCTGCAGGTACCAGCGGTAGCGTAGGTTGTCGGGAGCCTGACCCAGATAGCGCCCGTCGCGCACGTGCTCCAGGACGATATCCTGATCGCGACCGCCCACGGTGGGGAAGATCAGCTTCAGATAGAGACGCTCAGGGCGTTCCTCTCCTTCGAGCTGAACGATGATGTCGCTGGTCATGGGGTCGATGCGCAGTTCGGCAGTCAGATCGAGTTCCTCGGCCCGCTGCTGTTTGGCCAGCACCATATTGATGGCGCGACCATGCTCATAATAGTCCTGCTGCACCAGGCCGTCTGCCGTCCGCACCGCCATGACGGCCAGGGTCGAGCTGCCGAAGATCGAGGTGAACAGCAAGCCGAGCAGGAACCACGGCCAGAACTGCTTGTACCAGGGGGAAGGGGTCGTCATGGTTATCTCCGTGCTTCACCGATGAAGCGGGTATCGCGTTCGAGGACTATGCGCTCGTCGTCCAGGGAACTGAAGGTCATCTGTATGGGGTGGCTGGGCAAGTGCAGCACCTCCGGGTCGGCGGTGACCTGTACGGCGAACAGCCTCGATGCGCCGGCAGGGACCCGCAGCGTCTCGGTGTCGAGCTCGAGCCCGGACAGGCCGCTGATCTCGAGGCGGTAGGTATGGTCGCGGTCGTCGAGGTTGCGTACCGTCAAGGTATAGACATTGCTGATGCGCCCGTCACGGGTCATCTGGTAGAGCTGGCCGCGCTCGCGCTCCACCTCCACGTTGAGTGGCATGCGATCTCCCAGTGCCCACACGAACAGGCCGATCATAACCACGAGGGCGGCAAAGTAACCCAGCAGGCGCGGGCGCAGAATGTGTGAGCGCTGGCCTTCGAGGGCGTTCTCGGTGGTGTAGCGAATCAGGCCGCGCGGGTAGTTCATGCGATCCATCACGCTGTCGCAGGCATCGATGCAGGCAGCGCAGGTGATGCACTCGTACTGCAGACCCTTGCGAATGTCGATGCCGGTGGGGCAGACCTGGACGCAGAGGTCGCAATCGATGCAATCGCCGTGACCGGCCGCCCGCGCCTCGGCGTGGCTCAGGCTCTTCTTGCGTGAGCCGCGTGGCTCGCCGCGGCTCGCGTCGTAGGAGACGATGAGGGTGTCGTTGTCGAACATCACCGATTGAAAGCGGGCGTAAGGGCACATGTAGATGCACACCTGTTCGCGCAGCCATCCGGCGTTGAGGTAGGTGAACACCAGAAAGAAGCCCACCCAGAAGTAGGCCCAGCCGTGGGCTTGCAGGGTGGGCAGCTCGACGACCAGGTCGCGGATCGGCGTGAAGTAGCCGACGAAGGCCACGCCGGTGGCCAGCGCAATGGCCAGCCAGATGACGTGCTTGGCGGTCTTGCGCCACGCCTTGTCGAGGTTCATGGGCTCGCGATCGAGCTTGATCCGCCGGTTGCGCGAACCTTCCAGGCGGTGCTCCACCCAGATGTAGAGGAAGGTCCATACGCTCTGGGGGCAGGTGTAGCCGCACCAGACACGGCCGGCAAATACGGTGATGAAGAACAGGCCAAAGGCGCAGATGATCAACAGCCAGGACAGCAGAATGAATTCCTGCGGATAAAACGTGGCGGCGAAGATATGAAATTCGCGCCCCGGCAGGTCGAACCAGATCAGCGGCCGGTCGCCCCAGGTGAGCCAGGGCAGGCCGAAGAAAGCCAGCATCAGTACCCAGTTCGCGACGCGTCGCACCCGCTGAAACAGCCCCTTTATCTCACGCACGTAGATGTGCCGCCGCTTGGCGTACATCTCCTGCTGCACCGGGGCACGGGGGGTATGGTGGCCCACCGGATCCGGGGTCACGTCACGCGTGGGAATCTTATCGCTCATGTCGGACTCGCGGCGGGCAACGACGGCCCGCATGGGAAAGGCAATGAAGTGGTTTCATTGTATCGAGAGCCCGTCGCGAGACGGGGTAGTGCGACCGTGGGTCGCACTACCCGCTCGGGCGGAGACGTCAGTCCCGGAAGCGCAGACTGTAAACGTAGGCAGCGACCAGATGGACGCGCTCTTCACCGATGTAGGCCTCCTGAGCCGGCATATGGCCGTTGCGGCCGTTACGCAGGGTCTGACGCACAGCATCGGCAACGCTCTGACCGGGCGCCTGGTAGAGCCAGGTGTCGTTGGTCAGGTTCGGCGCACCCAGCGCGGTGTTGCCGGTTCCACTCGGGCCGTGGCAAGCGGCACACACCGAGGCGTAGACCGCTGAACCCTGCTCGGCGCGCTCTTCATCGTGCTCCAGGCCAGAGAGTGCCAGCACGTGCTGGGTCACGTTCTCGATGTTGTTGGCACCAAGCGTCTGGAAGGAGGGCATCAGGCCGTTACGCCCGCGCACCAGCGAGGTCATGATCTGCTCGGGTTCGCCGCCGTAGAGCCAATCGTCGTTGGTCAGGTTGGGGAAGCCATAGCCGCCGCGGGCGTTGGCGCCGTGACACACCGCACAGTTGTTCTGGTAGATGCGCTCGGCGACCTGCATGGCCTCCGCGTCACGTGCCAGCTCGGGAATCGGAATCTCCTGATACTGGGCGAAGATCGGCGTGAATCGCTCCTCGGCGCGTGCCACCTCCTGCTCCCACTGACCCTCCTGGGTCCAGCCCAGCAGGCCGGTGAAGTTACCGAGCCCGGGGTAGAGCAACAGGTAACCCAAGGCGAAGACCACCGTCGCCACATAGAGCTGGAACCACCAGCGCGGCAGAGGGTTGTCGTACTCCTCGATCTCGTCGGCGGCATGACCGGTGGTTTCCACGTTGCCGTCGGCATCCGGCACCTTGTCGGTCTTGCGGTTGGCGTAGAGGATCCAGAAAGCGAAGGCGATGGAGCCCAGCGTTATCACGATGATCCAGGCACTCCAGAACCCGGAAAGGGAGTCATCCCAGAAGTTGCTCATGTGTCTTTGTCTCCCCTGTCTTTACGGGAATCGGCGTCGCTTTCAGGCTCGTGCTTGGAGCGCTGCTGCGAGGCGCTGCTGTCACGGTTGGCTTGCTCGTCGTCCTCGGCGAAAGGCAGATGTGCCGCCTCCTCGAAGTCCGGCTTGCGGCGCCGAGAGTAGGCCCACCAGGTGATGCCCAGGAAGGCGATGATCAGCAGGCCGGTAATGATGCCGCGAAAGGTACCGGTATCCATGATCAGCGCGTGCCTTCGAGAACGGTGCCCAGCTGCTGGAGATAGGCCACCAGTGCGGTGATCTCCTGCTGGCCGCGAACGTCACGCGTGGCGTTGGCAATGTCCTCGTCGGTATAGGGCACGCCCAGGCGGCGCAGCGCCTCCATCTTGCGCGGCGTGGCGTTGCCGTCGAGGGTGCGCTCGAAAAGCCATGGATAGGCCGGCATGATCGAGCCGGGCACCACATCGCGCGGGTTGTACATGTGGGCACGGTGCCAGTCGTCGCTGTAGCGTCCGCCGACGCGGGCCAGGTCGGGCCCGGTACGCTTGGAGCCCCACAGGAAGTTGTGCTCGTAGATGAACTCACCCGCCACGCTGTAGTGACCGTAACGCTCGGTCTCGGCGCGGAAGGGGCGGATCATCTGCGAATGGCAGCCGACGCAGCCTTCGCGGCGATAGATGTCGCGGCCTTCCAGCTCCAGGGCGGAGAGCGGGCGCAGCCCGTCGACCGGCTCTGTGGTCTGCTTCTGGAAGAACAGCGGCACGATCTCGGCCAGGCCGCCGAAGCTGATCACCACGAGGATCAGCACCGCGAGCAGGCCAACGTTCTTTTCGACTATCTCGTGTTTCATTGGTGTCGGTTTCCCCGGTTGCTCAAGCGGTCTGCGGCAGCGGCTGTTGAGCGGCATCGCTGCGCTGGACGGTCATGAAGACGTTGTAAGCCATGATCAGCATGCCAACGACCCAGAACAGACCGCCGATGAGGCGCACGATGTAGCCTGGGCCACTGGCCTCGACCGACTCCATGAAGGTGTACATCAGGGTGCCGTCGGGGTTGATGGCGCGCCACATCAGGCCCTGCAGGATGCCGTTGACCCACATGGCAGCGATGTAGAGCACGGTGCCGATGGTCGCCAGCCAGAAGTGCACGGCGATCAGGCCGACGGAGTGCATTTCGGTGCGACCGAACAGGCGCGGAATCAGGTGGTACATGGAGCCGATGGTGATCATCGCCACCCAGCCCAGGGCGCCGGCGTGAACGTGACCGATGGTCCAGTCGGTGTAGTGCGACAGGGCGTTGACCGTCTTCACCGCCATCATCGGGCCTTCGAAGGTGGACATGCCGTAGAAGGCCAGGGCAACGACCAGGAAGCGCAGGGTCGGGTCGGTGCGCAGCTTATGCCAGGCGCCGGAGAGGGTCATCATGCCGTTGATCATGCCGCCCCAGGAGGGGGCCAGCAGGATGATCGACATCACCATGCCCAGCGACTGGGCCCAGTCGGGCAGGGCGGTGTAGTGCAGGTGGTGCGGGCCGGCCCACATGTAGATCATGATCAGCGCCCAGAAGTGGACGATGGAGAGCCGGTAGGAGTAGATCGGGCGTTCGGCCTGCTTGGGCACGAAGTAGTACATCATGCCGAGGAAGCCGGCGGTGAGGAAGAAGCCTACCGCGTTGTGGCCATACCACCACTGGACCATGGCATCGATGGTGCCGGCATAGATCGAGGTCGAGTACATCAGGGTGACCGGAATCGCCGCGTTGTTGACGATGTGGAGCACGGCAACCGTGAGGATGAAGGCGGCGAAGAACCAGTTGGCCACGTAGATGTGTGAAGTCCTGCGCTGCTTCACGGTCATCAGGAAGACGATGGCATAGCTGACCCACACCACGGCGATCAGGATGTTGATCGGCCATTCGAGCTCGGCGTACTCCTTGGTGGTGGTGTAGCCCAGCGGCAGCGTGATGACCGCCGAGACGATCACTGCCTGCCAACCCCAGAAAGTGAAGGCGGCCAGCTTGTCCGAGAACAGACGAGCCTGGCAGGTGCGCTGTACCACGTAATACGACGTCGCCATCAGCGCGGAGCCGCCGAAGGCGAAGATGACGGCGTTGGTGTGCAACGGGCGCAGGCGGCCGAAGCTGGTCCAAGGCAGATCGAGGTTGAGTTGCGGCCATACCAGTTGTGCGGCAAGGATGACACCGAGGAGCATGCCCACGATGCCCCACACCACTGTCATGATCGCAAACTGCCGAACTACCTTGTAGTTGTAGGTCGGATGCTCTAATGCTGTGCTCATGTCAGGTTCCCATCGAACGCGTAACGAGAACTCGCGGTGGCGATGCCACGACGGCGCTCCCGGTTGGGTGATGCAGGTCAGAAAGCAGGCGGATTCTAGCGCAGCCGCCTGACAGACTGAAACAAGGATACAGCTGAAACTGGTATAGGAATTTGACGCGTGTCGAACTTTGCGCAAAAAGATGCGGTAACCATACGGCCTGATCGGCTGGGCGAACAGGGGCTCGATCTAGCCCCCGGGAACTGGTTCGTCGAAGGCTTCGGCCCCCTGGAAGTGAGGGGTGACGACAGCATCGGACGACTGTTGATCGCCCATGGAGCGGGGGCTGGCCAGCATTCCTGTTATATGCGTAACCTGCGCGAGGCGCTTGCCGCCCAGGGCGTCCAGACCCTGGCGATAGAGTATGCCTACATGCAGCGCATGCAGAGGGAAGCGAAGCGTATTCCCCCACCTCGCATCGACCGCTTGGTAGAAGAATTGTCCCAGTGGTGCGACATTCTGACACGCCCGAAAGGGGGTACTTTGTGGCTGGGGGGCAAGTCCATGGGCGGTCGTGCGGCCAGCCTGCTGGCGGCTCGCGATCGTGTGGCGGGACTGGTCCTGTGCGGCTACCCATTCCACCCCCCCAACCAGCCCGAGAAGCTGCGACTGTCGCACTGGCCGCTGATCGACTGCCCTACCGTGGTGGTGCAGGGCAGTCGAGACCCCTTCGGTACCCAGGACGAGGTCTCGGGGTACGGGCTGGCCGCACGGGTACACGTGCATTGGCTGGCGGACGGCGATCATGACTGGAAACCACGACGCTCGTCGGGTCGAAGCCAGTTGGATCTGATCGAGGAGGGAGCCGCCGTGATTGCCGAGTTCATGCAGGCTCATCGGGCAGAGACGTGAGCGATGCCACGAATGGCGGGGGCTGCGGTGGCTATCACTCCCATTACGGGCCTGGCGTGCGACACTTCGCGAGCCCAGGGCATTGACAAGGCAAAGGAACTCTGTAGAATTCAGCGCCACGTGACCAGGGGTGGTTAGCTCAGTTGGGAGAGCACCAGCCTTACAAGCTGGGGGTCACAGGTTCGAACCCTGTACCACCCACCATCACTCCAAGTGATGGCGAGTGATCACGTAGGAAGCAAACAGCGGACCGGTAGTTCAGTCGGTTAGAATGCCGGCCTGTCACGCCGGAGGTCGCGGGTTCGAGTCCCGTCCGGTCCGCCATTCGATTTCAGGCCCCGAGCCCACGGCTCGGGGCCTTTTCGTATCGTCTATACTCCCCTTCGCCTGGCCCGCATTCGGCCTGTATCCGTGGTATGTCGACCGCAGGGTCGACACCCATCGTCTTTGGCACGACTACGCTTTTCCTTTGCGCCAGCCGGCCAGCTATCATACAGTTGTTTGAAAATAACCGTGACTCGACCCAAGGAGGAGTTCGGCGTGCGCTATCCTCATCTATTTCGTCCGCTCGAGGTGGGCCATCTGACACTGCCCAATCGCGTGCTGATGGGCTCCATGCACACCAACCTGGAAGAGGCTCCGAATGGTTTCGCGCGCTTGGCGGCGTTCTACGTCGAGCGTGCCCGTGAGGGGGTCGGGCTGATCGTCACCGGCGGTATCGCCCCCAACCCGGAGGGCGCGGTCTTTCAGGGCGCCGCTACCCTGGAGCGGGCCGAGCAGGTGGCCGACCATCGTAGTGTGGTCGAGGCCGTGCACGCCGAGGGAGGGCATATCTGCATACAGATTTTGCACGCAGGGCGCTATGCCTATTCGCCCGAATTGGTGGCACCGTCGCCGATTCAGGCGCCGATCAACCCGTTCATGCCTCGTGAGCTTGGCGATGACGAGGTACAGCAGCAGATCGATGACTACGTGCGCTGTGCGTCCCTGGCCCGCGAGGCCGGCTACGACGGCGTCGAGGTGATGGGCTCGGAAGGCTATCTGATCAATCAGTTCCTGTGCCTGCGCACCAACCACCGCGATGACCGCTGGGGCGGGACGTTCGACAATCGTATGCGCTTCGCGGTCGAGATCGTGTCGCGCATTCGCGAGGCGGTAGGCGACGACTTCCTGATCATCTTCCGTCTGTCGATGATCGATCTGGTGGAGGAGGGGAGCACCTGGGAAGAGGTCGTGACCCTTGGACGCGCCATCGAGGCGGCCGGGGCCAGTCTGATCAACACCGGCATCGGTTGGCACGAGGCGCGTGTGCCCACCATCGTCACCAGCGTGCCGCGGGCGGCCTTCACCGAGGTGACACGGCGCATGAAGGCCGAGCTCACCATACCGTTGATCACCACCAATCGCATCAACATGCCCGCGGTGGCCGAGCGGGTGCTGGCCGACGGTCATGCCGACATGGTGTCCATGGCACGCCCTTTCCTCGCCGATCCGGCCTGGGTGAGCAAGGCGGCCGCGGGGCGCGACGAGGAGATCAATACCTGTATCGCCTGCAACCAGGCCTGTCTCGATCATACCTTCCAAGGCAAGCTGACTTCCTGCCTGGTCAATCCGCAGGCCTGTCACGAAACCGAACTGGTCGTCGAGACAGCCGAGACGCCGCGCGACGTTGCCGTGGTAGGCGGTGGCCCGGCGGGGCTGTCGGCAGCGCTCACGGCCGCACGTCGCGGCCATCGTGTGGTGCTGTTCGAGCGTACCGACGAGCTGGGGGGGCAGTTCAATCTGGCGCGCAAGATCCCCGGCAAGGAGGAGTTCGACGAGACGCTGCGCTATTTCGAGGTCATGCTTGCCAAATACGGCGTCTCGATAAGGCTGGGTACGGAGGCCGACGTTCAGACGCTGCGCGGTTTCGATGCGGTCATCCTGGCCACCGGCGTGCGGCCGCGACGGCTCGAACTGCCGGGCATCGATCATCCCAAGGTAATGAGCTACCCCACCGCAATCCGGCATCCCGAGCGCGTGGGGCGGCGGGTGGCGATCATCGGGGCCGGGGGCATCGGTTTCGACGTGGCTGAGCTTCTTACCCACGTGGGTCACCCTTCGCTCGACCGCGACGCCTGGTGCGCCGAATGGGGCGTGGACCTGAATGTATCGGAGCGTGGCGGTGTACGCCCCCCCGAACGGCCCGATACGCCGCGTCAGGTCACTCTACTGCAGCGCAAGCGTTCCAAGCCCGGCAAGGGGTTGGGGAAAACCACCGGTTGGGTTCACCGCATGTCGCTGAATCATCGCGGTGTCGAGTCCCTGGCTGGCTGCGAGTATCTTGGCATCGACGATGACGGTTTGCATATTCGCATCAACGAGGAGCCGCGTCTGATCGAAGTCGACAGCGTGGTGGTCTGTGCCGGTCAGGACCCGGTTCGTGAGCTGCTCGAGCCGCTCCAGCAGGCGGGCGTGGCAGTGCACCTGATCGGTGGCGCTGACGAAGCTGCCGAACTCGACGCCAAGCGGGCCATCGATCAGGGCACCCGAGTGGCAGCGGGGCTGTAGCAAGTGGCCGCAGCGCCATGGCTCCTCCGGCGTGCGCTGTGACGATGGCTTTGTAAAAGCGGGTTACACTGGTCGAGGCGCGTCTTCGAACTATGTTTCCCGTCTGGTTCGCTGGCGCATGAGAAGAACAACAACCGGAGAGAACCGATGCAAGCCAAAAGGAAACCTGTCGGAACGGCATTGCTGGGCATGGCCCTGTCGCTCACTGTCACCGCCGCCGTACAGGCCGACGAGGTCGTCGAGCAGATCGAGCTGGGTCTCGAGCTCTATCAGGAAGGAGAATATGGCGCGGCACTGACCGAGCTCGAGTTCGCCATCAACGATATTCGCCAGTTGATGTCGGGGCGCCTTGCCAATACCTTCCCCGAGGCGCCTGCCGGCTGGAGCGCCGGGGAGGTGGAGTCCGGCGGCGGCGGTGCGGCAGCGCTGATGGGCGGCGGAGCCATGCTGCAAAGAAACTACCGGGAAGAGGGCGGCGATGGCCGTCTGGAAGCCTCGCTGATGCTCGACAATCCCATGGTTCAGGGTATGGCGGCAATGTTCAACAACCCGGCCATGGTGGCCTCGCAACCCAATCTCGAACGCGTGCGCATGGGTCGCGAATCGGCCATCGTCAAGTGGGAAGCCGACCGCGGTCGCGTCGAGGCCACGCTGCTGCTCGACAGTCGCATCCTGATGCAAGTCAAGGGCCAGGGGGTCGATTCGGCGGATATCGCCGTCGATCTGCTGAAGGCATGGGATCTGAACGAACTGCGCACTGAAGCGGCACGCTGAGGCAATGCCGGCGCCTGGTAGATAGACGACGTATCACCAGGCGTCAGTTCAGTTCTCGCCTAGCGTTGATTGCACGGCGCTTCGCGACGGCTATGCTGTTGCAATCTCTAGCCTCCCCTTTCCCTTTCCCCTGGCGGCAAGCTTGCCATCCCCCACCTGCTCGATATGCCCACGGGCCGAGCTCTGCGTTCGTTTTGGCAACTCCTGAATCTGCTTGGTCAACCCGCCGGCACCATATTCCGATACCGTTTAATGCCTGGCGTCGAACCCTTGGCGGGTCCTGCGTTCTCATGATTATCCTTCCCTTGCGTTGATTCTTTGACGGCCACTGCGCCCTGAAGTGACTAGGCTGGTAAGTAACCCGCGGCGGCCATCACGGTTCGATGGTCAGGGGATAAGGCAAACAGGAGGCTTCGATGAGCATCTTCGATCATGTGCAGAACCGCTTCTCTCGTGTCCAGCAGGAAGAACTCACCTTGCAGGAATACTTGGAGCTGTGTCGCGAGGACCCCATGGCCTACGCCAGCGCTGCTGAGCGGATGCTCAAGGCCATCGGTGAGCCCGAGGTGATCGACACCGCCAAGGATCCGCGGCTCTCCCGAATCTTTTCCAACAAGGTCATCCGCCGTTACCCGGCATTTTCCGAGTTCTACGGCATGGAGGAGGCGATCGAACAGATCGTGGCCTACTTCCGGCATGCCGCACAGGGGTTGGAGGAGCGCAAGCAGATCCTCTATCTGCTCGGCCCGGTGGGTGGCGGCAAATCGTCGTTGGCGGAGCGCCTGAAGCTGTTGATGGAGCACATCCCGTTCTATGCCATCAAGGGATCGCCGGTGTTCGAGTCTCCGCTGGGCCTGTTCTCACCCGAAGAGGACGGTGAGCTGCTGGAGAAGGAGTACGGCATACCCAGCCGCTACGTGAAGAGCGTAATGTCGCCGTGGGCGGCCAAGCGGCTCAAGGAGTACGGCGGCGACATTTCCCAGTTCAAGGTGGTTCGTCTCTATCCGTCGCGGCTCAACCAGATCGCCATCTCCAAGACCGAGCCGGGAGACGAGAACAATCAGGACATCTCCTCGCTGGTGGGCAAGGTCGACATTCGCCAGCTCGAGCTCTACTCTCAGGACGATCCGGACGCTTACAGCTTCTCCGGCGGACTGTGCAAGGCCAACCAGGGCCTGATGGAGTTCATCGAGATGTTCAAGGCACCGATCAAGGTGCTGCACCCCCTGCTGACCGCCACCCAGGAGGGCAACTACAACCCCACCGAAGGCATGGGGGCGATTCCCTTCGACGGTATCGTGCTGGCCCACTCCAACGAAAGCGAGTGGCAGGCGTTTCGCAACAACCGCAACAATGAGGCGTTCCTCGACCGCGTCTACATCGTCAAGGTGCCGTACTGCCTGCGCGTGACCGAAGAGATCAATATCTACAAGAAGCTGCTGGAGCACTCATCGCTTTATGAAGCGCCCTGTGCTCCGGATACCCTGCGCATGCTGGCGCAGTTCTCGGTGCTCTCGCGGCTCAAGGAGCCGGAAAACTCCAGCGTCTACTCCAAGATGCGGGTCTACGACGGCGAGAACCTCAAGGATACCGATCCCAAGGCCAAGTCGATTCAGGAGTATCGCGATGCCGCCGGGGTCGACGAGGGCATGGATGGGCTCTCCACCCGCTTCGCCTTCAAGATCCTGTCGAAGGTGTTCAACTTCGACAATCACGAAATCGCCGCCAACCCGGTGCATCTGCTCTACGTGCTGGAGCAGCGTCTCGAGCAGGAGCACCTGCCCAAGGAAACCTTCGAGCGCTACCTGCGCTACATCAAGGAGTTCCTGGCGCCGCGCTATGTCGACTTCATCGGCAAGGAGATCCAGACCGCCTATCTCGAGTCCTACTCGGAGTATGGTCAGAACATCTTCGACCGCTACGTGACCTATGCCGATTTCTGGATCCAGGATCAGGAGTACCGCGATCCCGAAACCGGCGAGCTGTTCAACCGGCAGTCCCTCAACGAGGAACTCGAAAAGATCGAGAAGCCCGCAGGCATTTCCAATCCCAAGGACTTCCGCCACGAAGTGGTCAACTTCGTGCTGCGAGCTCGTGCCCAGAACAACGGCATGAACCCCAGTTGGCAGTCCTATGAGAAGCTGCGCGGTGTGATCGAGCACAAGATGTTCGCCAACACCGAAGAGCTGCTGCCGGTAATCTCTTTCAACGCCAAGGCCTCGACGGCGGACCAGAAGAAGCACGAGGATTTCGTGGCCCGCATGAAAGACCGCGGTTATACCGAGAAGCAAGTACGGCTGCTCTCGGAGTGGTATCTGCGGGTGCGTAAATCGCAATAAGCGGCGCGAGCCAGGAGGTCAGCATGACCTATTTCATCGATCGACGCGCCAACGCCAAGAACAAGAGCGCCGTGAACCGCCAGCGCTTCCTCGACCGCTACCGGACGCACATCAAGCGTTCGGTGGAGGAAGCCGTCAACCGTCGCTCGATCACCGACATGGAGCGCGGGGAGAAGGTTTCCATCCCCGCCCGCGATATCTCCGAGCCGGTGTTCCAGCACGGTCCGGGAGGCAAGCGCACCATTGTCAGTCCGGGCAACAAGGAGTTTGTCGAAGGGGATCGCCTGCGCCGCCCCGGTGGGGGCGGCAGTGGCGGAGGCGGGGGGGAAGGCAGCGCCTCCAACCAGGGTGAGGGCATGGACGAGTTCGCCTTCAGCCTGACGCGTGAGGAGTTTCTCGACTTCGTCTTCGACGGCCTGGAGTTGCCGCACCTGGAGCGTAAGGCGCTCAAGGATCTCGATGAAGTCAAACCGGTGCGCGCGGGGGTCACTCGCGATGGGGTGCCGTCGCGAATCAATATCGTGCGCTCGATGCGTGAGGCGTATGCCCGGCGCATTGCCATGCGCGCGCCTATTCGGCGAGCGTTGCGTGAGGCTCAGCAGGCCCTGGACGAGGAGGAGCGCAAGGACCCGGTGCTGCGCAATCCGTCGCGAATCAGTGAGCTCAAGACGGAGATCGAGCGCCTGGAGAAGCGGCTCGAGGCGGTTCCCTTCATCGATACCTATGACCTGCGCTACAACAATCTGGTCAATCAGCCCCAGCCCTCCAGCAAGGCGGTGATGTTCTGCGTGATGGACGTCTCCGGCTCCATGACCCAGGCCCACAAGGACATCGCCAAACGCTTCTTCCTGCTTCTCTATCTGTTTCTGGAGCGCAACTACGAGAAGGTCGAGCTGGTCTTCGTGCGTCACCACACCGCGGCCAAGGAGGTCGACGAAGAGGAGTTCTTCTATTCACGCGAGACCGGCGGCACCATCGTCTCCAGTGCCCTGACCCTGGTCGACGAGATCATCACCCGGCGCTATCCCCCCACCCAGTGGAATCTCTATGTGGCCCAGGCTTCGGATGGCGACAACTGGGACGACGACTCGGTGAACTGTCGCGAGCAGCTGGTCAAATCGCTGATGCCGCGCCTTCAGTACTACACCTACGTGGAGATTACCCCCCACGCCCACCAGGCGCTGTGGGAGGAGTACGAAAGCGTGGCCGCCGAATACCCCGACCGATTCGCGATGCGTCAAATCGTCGAGGCCGGCGACATCTATCCGGTGTTCCGGGAATTGTTCAAGCGCCGTGCCGCCCATTGACGTGACGAGGAGGCAACATGACCCGACGCAAGCCGATAGCTACCGGTTCCGACTGGAACTTCGAGATCCTCGAAACCTTCGAGCAGGAGCTGGCCAGGCTGGCAGACGAGTATCGGTTGGATACCTACCCCAACCAGATCGAGATCATCACCACCGAACAGATGATGGATGCTTATGCCAGCGTAGGGATGCCGGTGGGCTATCATCATTGGTCCTTCGGCAAGCAGTTCCTGGCGGTCGAACAGGCCTACCGTCGCGGCCAGATGGGTCTTGCCTACGAGCTGGTGATCAACTCCGACCCCTGCATCGCCTACCTGATGGAGGAGAACACCTTGATGATGCAGGTGCTGGTCATGGCCCACGCTTGCTACGGTCACAACTCCTTCTTCAAGGGAAACTATCTGTTTCGCGCCTGGACCGATGCCAGTTCCATCATCGACTACCTGGTGTTCGCTCGTAAGTACGTGGCCGAGTGCGAGCAACGCCATGGCGTCACCGCCGTCGAGCAGCTGCTCGACGCCTGTCATGCGCTGCAGAACTACGGAGTGGATCGCTATAAGCGGCCTTCACCCATCTCGGCCGAGGAAGAGGTGCGGCGTCAGGCGGAGCGGGAGGCGTATCTTCAGACCCAGGTCAACACGCTGTGGCGCACCATACCGGCTCGCCAGCCGGATGACGCCTTGCCAGGCATTCTGGGGGGAGACGAAGACCCGCTGGGGCTCCGAGTGGGAGGACGCTACCCGCCCGAACCTCAGGAGAATCTGCTCTACTTCATCGAGAAGAACGCACCGCTACTGGCGCCATGGCAGCGGGAGATCGTGCGTATCGTGCGCAAGCTGGCGCAGTACTTCTATCCGCAGCGCCAGACCCAGGTCATGAACGAGGGCTGGGCCTCCTTCTGGCACTACACCCTGATGAACCGGCTCTACGATGATGGGCTGGTCGACGAAGGCCTGATACTGGAGTTCCTGCAGTCGCATACTGCGGTGGTCAATCAGCCCGGCTTCGATAGCCCCTACTACAGCGGCATCAACCCCTATGCACTGGGCTTTGCCATGTTCAGTGACATCAAGCGTATGTGCGAAGATCCCACCGACGAGGATCGTGAATGGTTTCCCGAAACCGCGGGGGGCAACTGGCTCGAGGCGGTGCATTTCGCCATGCGCAATTTCAAGGATGAATCCTTCATCCAGCAGTTCCTCTCGCCCAAGGTGATTCGCGACCTCAAGCTGTTCAGCATCGTCGACGACGATCAGGAGGAGATGCTCGAGGTCGCCGCAATCCATGACGAACGAGGATATCGCCGGGTACGCGAGGCGCTGGCCGTCCAGTATGCCCTGTCGCTGCGCGAGCCCAATATTCAGGTATACGAAGCCGACATTCGCGGTAACCGTTCACTGACGTTGCATCACGTGCAAGACAGCCGCCGACCGCTGGGTCGCAGCGTCTATCCCGTGATTCGGCACTTGCACCAACTGTGGGGTTTCCCGGTGCGCCTGGAATCGATCGCTCAGGATGGCACGGTCGCCAGGCGCTATCAGTGGCCGCTGCCCGATGAGGACGTCAGGGAGTAGGGCGGAAGTACGTTCACGCGGCGGGCCGACGCGGCCCGCTCAATCCATGGTTACCCAGGACTGGCACCAGCCATCCGGCTCGACGCTATTCTGGGGAAACAGCTGACAGCCTTGGCTGCGGCGTTCGAAGAACATGCAATTGCTGCAGGTTTCGCCCTCTTCATAAGCAGGGTGATCGCTGGCTTGTTCGGCAACTTCCACATAGTTCAGTGCCTGGGCCTGCTCATCGTTGGGGTCGAGTCTGGGCAATGTCTCGGCAAAGGCTTGGCGTGAGAGTATGCCGGCTCCCAAGGGCAGGGCGGCGATGCCCAGCAGGCTACTGCGCAAGAAGTCACGTCGGCTCGGTTTGGCCATGGAGCGACTCTTTTTGGCCATGTGAAGGTCTCCTGCTCGGACACGGTCTAATTAGGGGAAAAGACTCCGGTACTGGGCCAAGCTGGGTGTCACGACTGCTTCGCCATCTGACAGCCATGAGACCCGACAACGGGGGTGGAGTTCTCTAGTTAAGCCGGAGGAAACACCTTTTCGCGCGAAGGCGCAATTGCCGAATTTATCCGTGCGTTGCGGTTCGGTGTCGGAAGGTTGCATTGGGGTGCGTTACGTAAGAGTGCGACGCAAAGATGCGAGAACAGGACTCGCGCGATGCGGTGACTCTGGCACCGGCGCGGGAGATTCGTTAGTGTGGGAGCACACTGCTGCTGCAAGGATGCTGGGATGCCGTGGATCAAGATACTGCACATCGCCACGCTGTTGTGCTGGTGTGCAACGCTTCTTTACCTTCCGGCCATGTTGCTGGCAAGTGCCCGAACCCGGTCGGTTAGCTCCTTCGAGTATTCCGCCCCGGCGTTGCTGCGTTTCGTTTTCACTCACATTGCCACCCCATTCGCCCTGTTGGCCATCATGAGCGGAACCTTGCTGTTCATCGTGGCACAGCTGGTCGGCGGCTGGCTGGTGCTCAAGCTGGCGGCGGTGAGCGGGATGGTGCTGTGTCACGTGCTGTGCGGTGCCCTGATAGCACGGCTGGAACAGGACAAGCGTCGGTTCCTGGTGCCAGCAAGCGGCTTGATTGCCGCTCTGGCGGCTTCGTTGATGCTGGCCGTGCTGGTGCTAGTGCTCAGCAAGCCATTCGACTGAGGCATGACAAGGAGAGTCACCATGCACCACTCGGCCCGCCCGGTACGATTTTTGTCACTTGTCGTCGATTTCGACGCCGACCGCCTCGTCGTAGACGAGCATACCGCCGAGAATCCCCGCCAACACGATGAGTCCGGCCGTCATCAGAGTGAGGCCCACTGCCCAGGGCAACAGATCGGTGGGATGCAGGAAGCGCCACAGCCAGTTGAGCGAAGCCAGCGACAGCATCATCACCGCCAGGATGGCATGGCACCAGCCGACGATCATGTCGCGGATCCGCTTGACCGTTACCAGGTCTGTCAGCCCGGCAATGCTGGCCACCCAGCCGCCCAGGGCACCGATGCCGGCCAGCCACAGGCTGGTGCGTGCCCAGAACGTGTCGCCGGTATAGAGAAACAGCGCGTCGCTTCCCACCACCAGCATCAGGCAGGCGATGGGGAAGTGCACCATGGTGGGGTGGAGGGGGTGGCCGGCGATGGCGGCGCGGCTCTTGATCGAGCGTCTCGGTTGGTCAGCCATGTTCGCGTCCTTTGCGATCCATTCAAATGTCTCTTAGGCATTCAACGCGCTGACCGCCAGCGGGTCAACCGCTCGCGGCGACTCGCATGGCGGTCGCTGCCGCTGACGGGGCTGTTGGCCGGCTGTGCCGGCGAGATGTCGATCCTCGACCCTGCCGGGCCGGCGGCAAGCGCTCAGTTCTGGGTGTGGTGGGTCATGCTCGGCGTCAGCGTAGTCGTTTCGCTGGTGCTCTTCGCGCTATGGCTCTTCACCTTTCGCCGTCGCGAGCAGCCTCAGCGAACCCCGCGCGAGGAGCAGCGCATCATGCTGCGTTGGGTACTGGGCGGCGGCATCGGCCTGCCTGTGGTCAGTATCGTCGCACTGCTGCTGCTGGGAGCCCCCACCGGCCGCAGCATGATCCCGCTGCCACTGCCCGAGGGCGAGGCGGAGCTCATCGAGGTGGTCGGCCACCAGTGGTGGTGGGAGATTCGCTACCCCGGCGACGACGGCGAGCCTGATGTCGTCACGGCCAATCGGCTGGTGATGCCGGCCGGCGAGCCCGTCGATTTTCGCATCATCAGTGCCGACGTGATTCACGCGTTCTGGATACCGCGCCTTGGCGGCAAGCGGGACATGGTGCCGGGAAGGCATTCGATCATTCGGCTCCAGGCCGATTCGCCCGGCGTGTTCGGCGCCCAGTGCGCGGAGTTCTGCGGGGCACAGCATACCGCCATGTTGCTTCACGTCGAGGCGTTGGAGCGTGACGACTACGATGCCTGGCTGGCCGAGCGCCGAGCCCCACCCGAGCAGAATGATGAGTTCAGTGAGGCGCGAGAAGCTTTCGGTGAACACTGCGCGGCCTGCCATACGGTCGCGGGCTTTCCCGAAGCGCTCGTCGACGATGACGTGGCGCATGACATCGTGGGGCCCGACCTGACCGACATCGGCTCCCGCCCCACTTTAGGAGCCGGGATATTGCCCATGGAGGAAGGGGCCATCGCTTACTGGCTCATGCATCACCAGACGCTCAAACCCGGCAACAGAATGCCGCCCCATAACCATATCGAGGCAGACACACTGCAGGATATTGGAGACTGGCTGGAGACGATGGAACCATGAGCGATACCAAGGACGCGACCCTGACCCCCGAGGTCCGGCAATTGCACAAGGGATTGGATGAGGTGTGGGGCAACCCCAAAGGCCTGCGCGCCTTGACCGTGGTGAACCACACCACCATCGGCCTGCGCTTCATGGTCACCGGGGCGATCTTCTTCCTGATCGGTGGTCTGCTGGCGATGCTGATCCGAACTCAGCTGGCCTTCCCCGACAACGACTTCATGTCGCCCGAGATCTACAACCAGGTCTTCACCATGCACGGCACGGTGATGATGTTCCTGTTCGCCATCCCCATTCTCGAGGGGTTGGCGATCTACATGATCCCCAAGATGATCGGGGCCCGCGACCTGGTGTGTCCCCGCCTCACTGCCTTCGGTTACTTCTGCTATTTGTTCGGCGGGATAATCCTGGCTTCCAGCATGATCCTGGAGATTGCGCCGGCCAGCGGCTGGTTCATGTATACGCCGCTCAGCAGCGGAGAATACTCGCCCGGCCCCGGTTCCGACTTCTGGCTGCTGGGTATCACCTTCGTCGAAATATCCGCTCTCTCCGCCGGGGTGGAGCTGGTGGTGTCGATACTGCGTACCCGCACTCAAGGCATGGCTCTGCACAAGATGCCGCTGTTCGCCTGGTACATCCTGGCCATGGCGTTGATGATCGTGGTCGGTTTCCCGCCGCTGATTCTCGGCAGCATATTGCTCGAGCTGGAGCGTGCCGCGGGCATGCCTTTCTTCGAGGTGGCCGGCGGTGGCGATCCGGTGCTGTGGGCGCACCTGTTCTGGCTGTTCGGTCATCCCGAGGTCTACATCATCTTCCTGCCCGGGGCGGGTATCGTCTCGACCCTGATACCGGTTTTCGCCGGCCGGCCCATCGTCGGCTACGGCTGGGTGGTGGCGGCCATCATCATCATGGGCTTCGTCAGCTTCGGGCTCTGGGTGCACCACATGTTCACCCTCGGTATCCCGCAGCTGGCACTGGCTTTCTTCTCGGCGGCGAGCATGCTGGTGGCGATTCCCACCGCCATACAGATATTCGTCTGGCTCTCCACCCTATGGCTGGGTAGGCCAAGGATGTCGCTGCCCATGCTGTGGATCGTCGGTTTCCTGGTGATCTTCGTCCTGGGCGGCCTGACCGGCGTCATGCTTGCTCTGGTGCCGTTCAACTGGCAGGTCCACGACACTCACTTCGTGGTCGCGCACATGCACTATGTGCTGGTGGGGGGGATGCTGTTCCCGCTCATGGCAGGTCTCTACTACTGGCTGCCTCAGGTATCGGGCCGCATGCCCTCGGAGCGACTGGGCAAGTGGAGTTTCTGGCTGATCTTCCTTGGCTTCAATGTCACCTTCCTGATCATGCACTGGACCGGGCTCCTGGGGATGCGTCGGCGGGTCTTCACCTACGATACCGCCATGGGTTGGGACATCTACAACCTGATCTCTTCGGTGGGCGGTTTCATGATGTCGGCCGGCGTGGCGCTGCTGATACTCGACATTGCGCTGCACTTCCGCTTCGGCAGAAAGGCGCCGCAGAACCCGTGGGGCGCCGATACCCTGGAGTGGGCGATGCCCAAGCCACCTACGGCTTACAATTTCGTCAGCCTGCCGAAGGTCGAGACCCGCCATCCGCTATGGGAACAGCCCGAGCTCTCACGCACCATCTACGAGGGACGGCACGGTCTCAACACCATCCATCATGGCCGGAGGGAAACCTGGGGCAGCGACGCCCTGACCGGCAAACTGCGCGAGACCATCCATTTACCCACTAATTCATGGTGGCCCTTGTTTGCCTCGCTGGCACTGGCGGTGGTGTGCGTCAGCCTGCTGGTGCGGGTGTACTGGCTGGCGGCGGTGGTGGCCCTGGTGGCCGTCGTGCTGTTGCTGCGCTGGTCCTGGGAGAACGGCGTGCATCCCAATGTGGATCCTGAAGCCAGTCGGGAGCCCAGCGATCCACCGCTTCACTACCACACCATGAACGGGCCTGGCGTATGGTGCATGTCGGTTTCCCACTTGGCCAACGGCTCGCTCTATCTCTCGCTGCTGTTCGGCTGGTTCTATCTATGGACCGTGGCGCCGCAATGGCAGATGCCGGAGACATCGCCGCTGTCGATGCCGCTACTGGTGGTGGCGGGCGCGGCACTGACCTTGGGCACGCTTCTGCTCCGCAAGCTGGTAAACGGCCTGCGCCGCGGTGAGGGAGCCGGGCTCGGCCTGTCGATGTACGGCGCGGGTGGCCTGGGAGTGCTGCAAACGCTGCTGATCGTCGCCGTGATGTGGCTGGCGGAGCTGTCACCGACCGAGAATGCCCACGATGCCACGCTGTTCGTGGCGCTGTGCTACGTGCTGATTCTCTCCTCCCTGGGGGCCGTGCTTTGCATCCTGCAGGGGCTGCGTGTGGGCTTCGGCTATGTCAGCGTCGAGCTGCCCATGGAACCGGTGGTGGTGGTGCGCCTCTGGTACTACAACCTGGTGGTCTACTGGAGCCTGTTCGTGGCCATCTGGGTGATGCCGACCCTGCTGCGAGGTGGTGCATGAAACAGCTGCTGAGACTGTCGCATCCCATTCATCTGGTGGGCGGCTTGACCATTTGGGGTATCTGGTTCGTGGCGATCTACGCCGGGCTGTCGATCGCCTGCTCGATGGCGCCCCCGGACCCCGAAAGCGATATGCTGACCGGCATCAACCTCGGCGTGGGGCTGGCCACCCTGGTCTTCACGGCTCTGCTGCTGTGGTTGGCCTGGGCCAGCGTCAAGACAGCACGCAAGGCTGAGGTGCGTCGCGATTGCTACTTTGCCTACATTTCGGCCGGGGTGTATCTCTTCTCGGCGGGCGGAACGCTGTTCGTGGGTTATCCAGTGGTTGTCTTGCCACCCTGCCTTTAGGGGTGCGGCGGGTTCGACGGCGTGAATCCCGGCATTGCAGGGTGACGCGATTCAGACGTTGCGGCGGGGCTGCTATACTCGCGCCAGCGCGGCGATGCCAGGCCGCAGGATTCATCAACGGGGGAGGGCGCCCGATGCAGAATGCCGTGATTCTGATCAATACCGACAAAGGGCAGGTCAAGGCGGTGGCCGAGCGGCTCGCCGATGTCGAAGGTATCAGCGAAGTCTATTCCACCTGTGGCCGATACGACCTGGTGGCCATTGCCCGCACGCGAGACTTCGAGAGCCTGGCGGAGCTGGTCACCGAACGTCTCAATGCCGTCGAGGGGATTCGAGATACCGAGACCCTCAATGCCATGCAGGTGCACTCCCGGCACGATCTCGAAACCATGTTCTCGCTGGGTTGGTGACGAGCTACCCATAGTCGCTGCCATCGACGCCGGTGCTCGATGCACCGGCTTTGGTTCCTTGTCGGATACTTTCCATGATCTCAGTACGTGCACGTGGTAGAAGGCGCCGTTCGGTGCTGCCACGCTGGCGCTCCCGTGTTCGCCAATTCGGTATCACCCTCGTCTTCGTGCTGGTCGGCAGCGGCTTGTGGTACACCCAGGAGCAGGAGTATCGCGACCAGCTGAGCTGGATGGGCGTGCCCACCTGGGAAACCCTCACCCCCTTGACTGTGCACCGGGTGCTGCGCAACGACGGCTTCCTGATGGGCTGGTCGGACGTGCGCGTCAACCCGCTGTGGGTCAGCTATTTGCTGTATGAAGTGGAAGACCGCAGCCCGGGGCCCAGGCCCGATTTTCGCCGCGACTGGCGCACCTTGTGGCCGATTGCCGCCGACAGCTATTCCGGCAGTGGCTACGACCGGGGCCACCTGGCACCCAACTACGCCATTGCCGTGGTCCATGGGCGCGAAGCCCAGGAGCAATCGTTTTTGATGAGCAACATCTCTCCCCAGCGCCCGGACCTCAATCGCCGCCTCTGGCAGCGCCTGGAGGCGGTCGTCATCGATCATTTCGTGCCGCGCTTCGGCGTGGTGCAGGTAATCACCGGCCCGGTCTTTCCCGAGCGCTTCGTGGACAACGTGACCAACCGGGTAGGGCTGGTCGAGATCCCCGAAGCCTTCTACAAGATCATCGTGGTGCCGGCGGAAGAGCCCATGGCGCTGGCCTTCATCATGCCCCAGGAGGTGCGTGGCAATGAACCGCTGGACGATTACCTGGTGAGCATCGACGAAGTGGAAGCGCGCACGGGGCTCAATTTCTTCCCGCGTCTGCCCGAGGAGGTCGCCGAAGTGCTGGAAGGAGAGGTGGTGGCAGAGGGGTGGGACTTGGAGGAGGTGGCGCGCCTGCCGTCGCGCTTCTGAAATAAATGGCTGCGCGCGGAATCGCAGGCACAAAAAAACCGCGATTCGTCGCGGTTTCTTGGGGGTGCATGACGCTATGTGCTCGTGAGAGCGGTGGTGCCCAGGAGAGGACTTGAACCTCCACATCCGTAAGGATACTAGCACCTGAAGCTAGCGCGTCTACCAATTCCGCCACCTGGGCGCATCATGCCTCGTCGTACCTGTCGCCGTGTTCGCGTGCCTGGGATGGTGCCCAGGAGAGGACTTGAACCTCCACATCCGTAAGGATACTAGCACCTGAAGCTAGCGCGTCTACCAATTCCGCCACCTGGGCGAACACGAGACTTTCGAGCTTTCAATAGCGTGGACGCCCACCCGGCCAAGGCTCCCGAAGCGAGCGATGGTGCCCAGAAGAGGACTTGAACCTCCACATCCGTAAGGATACTAGCACCTGAAGCTAGCGCGTCTACCAATTCCGCCATCTGGGCAGGCGACGCGTATCTTACCCAATTGGCGGCCCAATGCAAGACCGTCGGGCGGGAAAAAGGAGAAAATTCCCGGTATGTTCGCCACCAGGCATCGACCATGGTTGGGTCGCGTCCGCGCGGGCGCTATACTGCCGGGATGACAAACGACTTCATTAGCAACATCCTACGTTCGCGGCCTGACACCCGCGCCCTTCCCGGAACGCTGTCCCCGTTGCCAAGGACGCCTTACGCATGACTCATTGGACGCTCAGCGACGATCCCCACGCTAGCCGAGAGGCACATAAATACGACAATCCGGCTCCCAGCCGAGAATACCTGCTGGCACGTCTCGAGGAGTACGGCAAGCCGGTGACTCACGAGAAGATGAGCCGCATGCTGGGACTCGAAGACGAGGAGCTGCAGGAGGCGGTGCGCCGCCGCCTGGGAGCCATGGAGCGCGACGGCCAGGTGCTTCGCAACCGTGCTGGCGCCTATGCTCTGATCGACAAGCTCGACCTGATCAAGGGCAAGGTGCTGGGGCATCGCGACGGTTTCGGCTTCGTGCTGCGTGACGACGGCAAGAAACCTGACCTGGTGCTGCCGCCCCGTCAGATGCGTCGCGTCTTCCACGGCGACCATGTCCTGGTACGCGTCAGCGGGCGTGACCGTCGCGGCCGCGACGAAGCCACCATTGCCGAGGTGCTCTCACGCAATACGCAGACCATCGTTGGGGTCTATCGCGAAAACACGTCCGAATTCGGCGTGCTGATTCCCGAAAATCCGCGCATCACCCAAGAGGTGATCATTCCACATAGCGCCTGCGGCGGCGCTCGGGACGGTCAGGTGGTGTCGGCCAAGATCGTGCAGCAGCCCGAAACCCGGGTGCAGCCGGTGGGCGAGGTGGTCGAGGTGCTCGGCGAGCGCATGGACCCCGGCATGGAAATCGACATCGCCATCCGCAGCTATGAAATTCCCGCCGAATTTCCGCCTGAGGTGCACGATCAGATTGCCGAGATGTCGGCCGAGGTGGCCGAGCAGGACAAGCAGCACCGCATCGATCTGCGCGATATTCCGCTGGTCACCATCGATGACGAAACCGCCAAGGATTTCGACGACGCGGTGTGCGCCTGGAAGACCAAGTCAGGCAGCTGGAAGCTGATCGTCGCCATCGCTGACGTGTCCCACTACGTTCGTCCCGGCACGCCCCTCGACGAGGAGGCGATTCGGCGTGGCAACTCGGTCTATTTCCCCGGGCAGGTAGTGCCGATGCTGCCCGAGCTGCTCTCCAATGGGCTCTGCTCGCTCAATCCCGGCGTAGACCGTCTGGCCATGGTCTGCGAGATGAATATCTCAAAGCAGGGAGTGATCAGCCGTTACCGCTTCTACGAGGCGGTGTTCCGCTCCCATGCCCGGCTGACCTACAACAAGGTGGCGGCGATCCTCGATGGCGACGATGCCGAGGCGGATGCCCTGCGTGAGGAATACCGCGAGCTGGTCAAGCCACTCCAGGGGCTGCACGAGCTTTACCGGGTGCTGCGTCAGGCCCGGGAGGAGCGTGGCGCCATCGACTTCGAGACCACCGAGACGGCCATCCTCTTCAACGAGGAGCGCAAGATCGAAAAGATCGTGCCGCGCAAGCGCAACGATGCCCACAAGATCATCGAGGAGTGCATGCTGGCGGCCAATGTCGCCACCGCACGTTTCCTCGACAAGCACGACCTGCCGGCACTTTACCGTATCCACGAGCGTCCCTCGCCGGAGCGCCTCGACAAGCTGCGCCTGTTCCTCAACGAGCTGGGCCTTGCGGTCGGCGGCGGCGACGAACCGACGCCGCAGGACTACCAGGCGCTGGCCGAGGCGATTCGCGGGCGGCCGGATGCCGACGTAATCCAGACCGTGATGCTGCGCTCGATGAGCCAGGCGGTGTACTCGCCCCAGAACGAGGGGCATTTCGGTCTGGCCTATCCGGCCTATGCT
This sequence comes from Halomonas sp. TH-94, assembly GCF_057473365.1. Taxonomy (NCBI): domain Bacteria; kingdom Pseudomonadati; phylum Pseudomonadota; class Gammaproteobacteria; order Oceanospirillales; family Halomonadaceae; genus Halomonas; species Halomonas sp. TH-94. The sequence continues at coordinate 19,293 of NZ_JBYCKL010000080.1, read as the reverse complement.
CACTTCACCTCGCCGATTCGCCGCTATCCCGATCTGCTGGTCCACCGTGCCATTCGCTCGGTGGTGCGCGGGCCGCGTCAGACCAACACCGTGCTGCGCGCCGAGGGCGCCAAGGTGGAGCCGCCGAGCAAGTGGTGTCCCTATACCTTCGAGCAGATGCTCGAGCTCGGCGAGCACTGCTCGATGACCGAGCGGCGCGCCGATGACGCCACTCGAGACGTGGAGGATTGGCTCAAGTGCGAATTCATGTCCGACAAGCTCGGCGAAGTCTATGAGGGCACCATCGCCTCGGTGACCCAGTTCGGCATCTTCGTACGCCTCGACGAGGTCTACGTCGAGGGGCTGGTGCACGTTACCTCGCTGCCCTCGGACTATTACCATTACGAGCCCGAGAAGCACCGCCTGAAAGGCGAGCGCACCGGCATGAGCTATCGTCTCGGCGACGGGGTCACGGTGCAGGTGGCGCGTGTGGATCTCAACGACCGCAAGATCGACTTTGCCTTGGAAGACGAGAAGCCGCGCCCCAAGCGTCAACCGCGCAAGCGGCGCGGTGAGCCGGAGGCGACCTTCACCCCCAAGCCGGACGCCGGCAAGGTCGAGGAGAAGGGTGAGCGCGGCAAGGGTAAAGGCGGCAGGCGTCGCCGGGGGCCGCGCAAGTCGCAGGCGCGTAGCTGATGGCGGCCGGTCGAAAGGGGCCGGGCCGTGATGCCGGCTCCAAGAAGAGGGGGCGGCAGCACAAGCCCGCCCCGTCGGGCATGCCCGGCGGGCTGGATGCCGTTTTCGGGGTGCACGCGGTGCGGGCGCTGCTGGCTCGCTGCGAAGTGCCCAGACAGCTTTGGGTGCAGGAGGGGGAGGCGCAGCAACGCCTGGCCGATCTCATCGACCAGGCGAGGCGGGGCGGGGCGCGTGTCGAGCTTCAGCCGCGCGACGTCCTCGATCGCCTGGCCCAGGAAGCGTCGCACCAGGGTATCGTCGCCTTTGCCGCACCGCTTGCCTTCGAGAGCGAGGCGGCGCTGTGGTTCAAGCTGGAAGCCTGGCCCCACGAGACGCCACCGCTACTGTTGATTCTCGACGGCGTGACCGACGTGCACAACTTCGGTGCTTGCCTGCGCAGCGCCGATGCCGCCGGCGTGCACGGCGTGATCGTGCCCAAGGACAAGGCCGCTCCGCTCAACGCTACGGTGCGCAAGGTGGCCTGCGGCGCCGCCGAGAGCCTGCCGGTCTACCAGGTGACCAACCTGGCCCGCGCCCTGGCCCGGCTCAAGGAGTTCGGCGTATGGATCACCGGCACCGCCGGCGAGGCCGATGCGCTGCTCTACGAGGCCGGCTTCACAGGGCCCATGGCCCTGGTGATGGGTGCCGAGGGCAAGGGCATGCGACGCCTCACCCGCGAGGCCTGTGACGGGCTGGTCAAGCTGCCCATGGCCGGCAGCGTCTCGAGCCTCAACGTCTCCGTGGCCACCGGCATCTGCCTGTTCGAGGTCGTGCGCCAGCGGCGCACCGCCGGCTGAGCTGGCGGTGCGCCGCTGGCTTGCATGTGGCGGCGCAGGCCACTAGAATGCAGGCGCCCGTTCCTGCGTGAGCGGGCATTGCTATTTCAAAATCACCTCCTTGCTTCCCTTGACGCCAATCGCGCACGCGGAAGCTGCCAACCCGAAAGGAGATCCCATGCGTCATTACGAAATCGTGTTCATGGTTCACCCGGACCAGAGCGAGCAAGTGCCGTCCATGGTCGAACGTTACTCCAGCATCGTCACCGAGAGCGGTGGCACCGTGCATCGCCTGGAGGACTGGGGCCGTCGTCACCTGGCCTACCCGATCAACAAGATCCACAAGGCTCACTACGTGCTGATGAACGTCGAATGCAGCGGCGAGACTCTCGACGAGATCGAGAACATCTTCCGCTTCAACGACGCCATCATTCGCAGCCTGGTGGTGCGCTGCAAGGAAGCCATCACCGAAGCTTCGCCAATGATGAAGCCGGCAGACGACAAGCGAGCGCGTCGCGAAGAGCGGCCGCGCGCTGAAGAAGAAGAAACTGCCGAAGCCCACTGATAGCACGTACCGAGGAGTCTCTACATGGCACGCTTTTTCCGCCGTCGCAAGTTCTGCCGTTTCACCGCTGAAGGCGTGAAGCAGATCGACTACAAAGATCTGGACACGCTGAAGGCCTACATCACCGAAACCGGCAAGATCGTACCCAGCCGCATTACCGGTACCAAGGCCCGCTACCAGCGTCAGCTGGCAACCGCCATCAAGCGCGCGCGCTACCTGGCTCTGCTGCCCTACACCGACAGCCACCAGTAAGCCGCTGACTCGATGTTGCCCATTGCCCGATGGTTGATGCGCGGCACGCCCTATGCCGTAGGCGGGGCGGCGCTGGCTGCGGTCATTCCCTGGCTGTTCTGGCTAAGTGGCGCCATCGTGGCCCTGGTCACGCTGCGTCGCGGCCTGTCGCCTGCCTTGCCGGTCATGGTGGCGGCAGCCGTCCCTGCCGGCTGGTGGTGGACTCAGGGCGATGCCATTCCGCTGGCCAGCGTACTGCTGGTCACGCTGATGGCAGTGGTGCTGCGCTCCCGCATGCGCTGGAGCGAGGCGCTCGTGGTTGGCACGCTGGCCGCAGCGGCGATGATCCAGCTCGGCGTTTTCGTGCCGCCGGGCGGCACAGGGCCGCTGCTGGAACAGCTGCGTCAGGGGTCGGCCGAGATCGACCGTATGCTGACCGAGCTGGGACGCCAGGGCTTGGATACCGAAGAGCTGGCAACGCTGCTGATCGGTGGTATTACGGGTTTGGTCGTGCTGATGGCCGCGGTGGGCTGCTTGGCGCTGGCCAGGGCCTGGCAAGCGGGGCTCTACAACCCCGGCGGCTTTCGTGAGGAGTTTCACGCGTTGCGCCTGGCGCCGCGAGAACTCTTGCTGCTGGTAGTGCTCGGCGTGGTGGGGATGGTGTTGGGTTTGCCGTCGCTCTCCATGCTGGTGTGGGTGCCGCTGCTGGTTGCCGGTATCGCCCTGGTGCATGGCTTCATTGGGATAAAGGGTATGAACGGGCTGTGGTTGATCGCATTCTACGTACTGCTGATCACCACCTGGCCCATGATTCTGATAGTGCTGCTGGTGGCCTTCATCGATGTGTTTGCGGACTTCCGCAGCCGTCTGGCCCCTCGCGGCGACTGACAAGAGGTTAACGAGATGGAAGTCATTCTGCTCGACAACATCGGCAAGCTGGGTGGCCTGGGCGACAAGGTCACCGTGAAACCCGGCTACGGCCGTAACTACCTGGTGCCTTACGGTCTTGCCGTGCCGGCCACCAAGGACAACGTGGAAGCCTTCGAGGCGCAGCGCGCCGAGCTCGAGTCACAGGCTGCCGAACGCAAGGCGATTGCCGAATCCCGTGCCGCTCAGCTGGCCGAGATCGAACTGTCGCTGGTTGCCAAGGCCGGTGAAGAAGGCAAGCTGTTCGGTTCCATCGGCCCGCGTGACCTGGCCGAAGCGCTGGGCCAGGCTGGCATCGATGTCGCCAAGAGCGAAGTTCGTATGCCCGAAGGTCCGATCCGCCAGACCGGTGAGTACGACATCGACCTGCATCTGCACGCCGAAGTCGATGCCACCGTTCGTGTGGTCGTCGTCGCCGAGTAAGCGTTACCGCTAGCTCGACCGACCCAGGGGGCGCAGGCATTATTGCCTGCGCCCCCTTGTCGTATGCGTCTTAGACATTGGTAGTAATATTACGGTTTGGCTTTGCGTCACCGCACTTAAACGATTAAGTTTTTTCTGCCTGACGATCGCGTTCAGGTTGGGGCAGCAAGGTAATGCGGTATCGATCCGATGCTTGTCTTAAACGATACAGTGCCGTGCTTCCCAGCGTCTCCTTGAGTACACAATCAAACAAACACAAAGGATCAACCTCGATGAAGACTGCCTTGCCAAGAACTCCACTGGTCATGGCCGTGGCTGTGGCCAGCTTTGGCATGATCGGCCATGCCGTTGCCGACACTTCGGCCCTTGAACAGCGCCTTCTGGAGCTCGAGAATCGCATTGCCGCTGCCGAGCAACGCGCCACTTCTGCGGAGCAGCGGGCTGAAATTGCCGAGGCTCAGGCGGCGGGACGCGTCAATGACGAGGTCATGGAGGAGCGACTGGCTCGAGTGGAGCGTCAGGCCAGCGGTGAAGAGGGCTTCTCGTTCAACGTCTATGCCCGCTCGGGGCTGCTGCTGGGCGAGGATCGCAAGAGCATCGAGGGTGGGCCCTACGTGACGCCGGCCGGTGGATTGGGGGGCGCGGTAGGGCGCCTGGGTAACGAGGACGACACCTACGCCGAGGCCATCCTCAACTACCGCATGCAGTTCGACAACGGTGCCCGGGCGCACTACCGCACCATGCTGGCTAGCGGCACTACCACCAGCAACGACTGGGACGGCGACTCAAACCTCAACGTGCGTCAGGTATACGCCGAGTTCAGTGACCTGCCGAGCTTCACCGGCGCCTTCGAGAACGCCTCGATCTGGGCCGGCAAGCGCTTCGACCGCGACAACTTCGACATCCACTGGCTCGACAGCGACTTCATCTTCCTCGCCGGTACCGGCGCCGGTATCTATGACGTGCAGCTGGCCGACAGCTGGCGCTCCAACTTCTCGCTCTACGGGCGCAGCTTCAGCGATTTTCCGGTGCGTCCGGAGTATCCGGGGGATGATGGCAGCACGGACAGCCTGATCCTGACCTCGAACAACTACTTCGGTAACTGGCAGTGGATGGTAAATGCCCTCTCGGCAGCCGACAACGACGAGCGTGACATCGGCTCAGGACAGACCGCCGCCGATAGCGGCTTCCATACCATGGTGGCCTACCACGGCGACAGCTTCTTCGGCCTGGGCGAGGGCAACTTCAAGGTGGCGCTGCTGCACGGCCAGGGCCTGGGCGCCGAGGTAAAGGGGCTCGGCAGCGACGGCAACCTGACCGATGACGCCCAGGCCACCCGCCTCGGTATCTACGGCACCACCTACCTGGCACCCAACTGGCGCATTGCCCCGGTACTGTTCGGTGAAATGAGCAAGGATCGTTACGTCGACGGTGACGACTACAAGTGGTTGACCCTGAGTGCCCGTGTGGCAAACGAGATCACCCAGAATTTCGAGATGCAGTACGAGGCCAGCTATCAGTACATGGACCTCGATCCCAACGGCTTCGATGGCCGCAACGCGGTGAGCGGGGACTTCGGCAAGCTCACCATCGCACCGACCTTCAAGCCCCAGGTAGGCGGTTTCTGGCAGCGACCCGAAATCCGCGCCTTCGCCTCCTACACCGACTGGTCGAGCGAACTCAACGACTACGGCGCCAGCGCCTTCGGCAGCGACGGTTTCACCGGTGGCCAGTGGAGCTTCGGCGTGCAGACGGAGGTATGGTTCTGACGTAACGGCCACACATTGCCGGACCCCTGCTCGCAAGCTGCTTCGATACCTTGCCGCGACCGCTTTCGGTCGCGGCTTTTTTGTTGTCCCGGGAGGTAGGGCGGGCTTCGGGCATCGGGTAGAATGGCTCGGCTTGTTCTCACCAAGGTTGTTGCTTCATGAACGATACGCTCGAGCTCGACAAGGAAACCGCTGCGCTGAAGGTGCCCCCCCACTCGCTGGAGGCGGAACAGTCGGTGCTGGGTGGCTTGATGCTCGACAATCAGGCCTGGGACAACGTGGCCGATCGCCTGGTCGCCGACGACTTCTATCGCTACGAGCACCGCCTGATCTTCAACGCCATGACCGGTCTTGCCGAAGCGAGCAAGCCGCTCGATGTGGTCACCCTCTCCGAAGCGCTGGAGGGGCGCGATCAGCTCGATACCGTCGGCGGGCTGGCTTATCTGGCTGAGTTGGCCCGCAACACGCCTTCGGCGAGCAACATTCGCGCCTACGCCGACATCGTTCGTGAACGGGCCACGCTGCGCAAGCTGATCCGCGCGGCCAGTCAGATCGCCGACGGCGCCTTCAGCCCTCAGGGGCGGCCCGCCGACGAGCTGCTCGATGAGGCCGAGCGTCTGGTCTTCCAGATCAGTGAGGAACGCCCCAAGTCGGGCGGACCCATCGGCATGAGCGAGCTATTGGCCAAGGCGGTGGACCGCATCGACGAGCTGTTCAACATGAAGGGCGAGATGACGGGGCTCTCCACCGGCTTTCGCGATCTCGACGAGATGACGTCGGGCCTGCAGCCGTCGGATCTGGTAATCATTGCCGGTCGCCCCTCCATGGGCAAGACCACCTTCGCCATGAACCTCGTCGAGCATGCCGTCATTGCCAGCGACAAGCCGGTAATGGTGTTCTCCATGGAGATGCCCGCCGAATCGCTGATGTTGCGTATGCTCTCGTCGCTGGGGCGCATCGACCAGACCCGCGTGCGTACCGGCCAGCTCGAGGACGAGGATTGGCCGCGTCTGACGTCGGCGGTGAACCTGCTCAAGGACAAGCAGCTTTTCATCGACGACACCGCGGCCCTGTCGCCCAACGAGATGCGCTCGCGCATTCGTCGCCTGGTGCGTGAACACGGCAACATGGCGCTGGTGATGATCGACTACCTGCAGCTGATGCAGATCCCCGGTTTTTCGGAGAACCGTACCGGCGAGATCTCCGAGATATCGCGCTCGCTCAAGGGTATGGCCAAGGAGTTCGGCTGCCCCGTGGTCGCACTCTCGCAGCTCAACCGTTCGCTGGAGCAGCGCCCCAACAAGCGTCCGGTCATGTCCGACCTGCGCGAGTCAGGTGCCATCGAGCAGGATGCCGACGTGATTGCCTTCGTCTACCGCGATGAGGTCTACAATCCGGATAACCCGGACAACCAGGGCCTGGCGGAGCTGATCATCGGCAAGCAGCGTAACGGTCCCATCGGTACGGTGCACATGGCTTTCATCGGAAGGTACACCCGCTTCGAGGACCTGGCGCCCGACAGTTACGGTGAGGCATTCGGCGAGTGAGGGCGGGAGCGCTTGAGCCTTGCGTTGGGCTCCGTATAATGCCGAGCCCCCGACAGACGTTTTTCGAGGAGTGACCATGGCAGGCGGATTTAGACGCGGTAAGCGTCAGCGCGCCCCCAAGCTGGAAGCACGCGGCGTACTCGAGTCGCTGGAGCGCGAAGGGCCGTTCAAGGAGTGGCTCGGCATGCCGGATCTCTATCGTTTTCATTTGATCGTCGACGGCGAGGCTTACAGCTATCAGACCGAGGACGCCGAGCTCACCGTGGCGAAGGGCGACCGCGTAGTGTTTCGCTACAAGGAAACCAAGGCGGGCAAGTGGGTCGACCGCAACTCGCTGGCCAAGGCGATCGATCCTTCGGAATATCAGTGACGATTCAGGCGAGACGACTTTGAACCCCGCGGCGATTCCATTGTCATAGTTTCGATACGTTAGCGTCATGTGATTGATATCGGGCACAGTCATGCTGTGCCCGAAGCATATCCACAGACCCTACGGAACGATTCAGGACATGGAGGGAGCCATGGAATTCGAACAGTTGAAGCAGTTCGTCGCCCACCACGACAACTTCGAGGTGCGGGTCATTACCCATTCGGGCAGCCACTGCTATCAGGTAGAGCTCGAAGATGTGGAGGGGGCGCGCCACATGCTGGCGCGGCGTGGCAAGCCGATGGTGTTCCGCTCGCTGGAGGACGTGTACCTCGAGCTGCAGCGTGCCGGCATTCATCGCGCCTTCCTGGTCCAGCACGTACCGGAAGACGAGGTCGTAGGCCGCGAGGCCCACTATCACGACCCGCTCACGTCACGCATGCCGCTGGTCTTCTAGGCCTTTTAACCTTGATCCAAGTTATACAAATCGATTTCATAGTATAACTCGATGCCCCTGCCAGGCTTGTGCCTGATACAATGACGCTCCCTGTCTTTCGTCACGAGGAGCGCAGCGCATGGCGGCATCGCAAGTGGAATCGGGCTCGCCGGAGCCTCTACGTCCTACCCATGCTCCGGCGGATCATCCTGCGATCACCCGACCCAAGATTGGGGTGGTGCTGGCCAACCTGGGCACGCCGGATGCGACCGACTACTGGTCCATGCGACGCTATCTGAGCGAGTTCCTCTCCGACAAGCGAGTCGTCGATTACCCGAGCTGGAAATGGCAGCCCCTGCTGCAGCTGATTATTCTCTCGCGCAGGCCGTTCAAGTCGGGTGAGGCCTATCGCAGTATCTGGAATACCGAGAAGAACGAGAGCCCTCTGCTGACCATCACCCGGGATCAGACCCACAAGGTGGCCGAGGGGTTGAAGGCTCGCCATGGCGACCGGGTGCTGGTCGACTTCTGCATGCGCTACGGCAATCCTTCTACCGACAGCGTGCTGCGTCGCATGCAGGCGGCGGGCTGCGAGCGTATCCTCTTCTTCCCGCTCTATCCGCAGTACGCCTCGCCGACCACGGCCACCGCCAACGATCATGCGTTCCGTACCCTGATGAAGCTCAAGTGGCAGCCGGCCGTGCGTACCGTACCGGCTTACTTCGAGCACCCGGCCTATCTCGAGGCGCTGGCAAATTCGGTGCGCGAGGCCTATGCCGCCGCCGAGACGCCGCCTGAGGTGCTGGTGGCTTCCTATCACGGTGTGCCCAAGCGTTTCCTGCTCGAGGGCGACCCTTACCACTGCCAGTGCCAGAAGACCACCCGCTTGCTGCGCGAGCAGCTGGGCTGGGAGCAGGAGGCGCTGCAGACCGCCTTTCAGTCGCAATTCGGTCCCGAGGAGTGGGTTGGGCCACAGACGGTCGAGCACGTGGCCGAGCTGGCACGCCAGGGCAAGAAGCATATCGCCGTGATTTCACCGGCCTTCGCCTCCGACTGCGTGGAAACGCTCGAGGAAATCAACGAGGAGATTCGCGACAGTTTCCTGTCCGCGGGGGGTGAAAAGTTTACCTACATTTCCTGTCTCAACGATCGCGACGATCACATCGAGGCGCTGCTCGGCATCATCGACAACGAGTTGGGCGGCTGGGTCTGAGGCGTAGAGCGAGGAGCAAGTCAGGCCGCCTTCAGGCGGCCTTGTTGTTTCAGCGGAACAGGCGCGAGCGTTTCTGCTTGCGGTATTTCCACGGGTGCTTGGCGCGTGCCGGACGTGCCACGCGGCTCTGGCCTACGTCCTCATCGCGAAACTCCGGCACTGAACCCCGGGTGCCGGTGGTGAAGCGCAGGTGCATGTGGAGTCCGGTCTTGGCCAGCATGTGGCCGGTCACCGGGGCGGTGATGAACAGGAAAAGCGTAATCAGCAATTCCTGCACGTGCAGCTCGCGCTGGGTGATGGTGAAGTAGAGCATCGAGGCGACCAGGATGGAGCCGATGCCCAGTGTGGTGCCCTTGGTGGGGCCGTGCAGGCGGGTGAAGAAGTCCTTGAACTGCAGCATGCCGAGCGAGCCGGTGAAGGCGAAAACGCCCCCGGCAATCAACAGGAAGGCGATAACGCCCTCGGCAATCACGTAGAAGGTCATTTGGCGTCCCCTATTCGATGATGTCGCCGCGAAGCAGATAGCGGCACACGGCCATGGTGCCGATGAAGCCAAGCATGGCGATCAGGATCGCCGCCTCGAAATAGGTCTTGGTGTTGAGCCAAAGCCCCAGCAGCACGATCAGGGCAATGGAGTTCACATAGAGCGTATCGAGAGCCAGCAGCCGGTCGGGTACGTCCGGACCGATGGCCAGGCGGTAGACGTTCATCGCCATGGCCAGAACGATCAGCGTCAGCGTGATCAGCAAGGCAGTATCTAGCATTCGAAGATCTCCTTGAGCGGCCGCTCGTAGCGCTCGTGAATCTCGCGGATCAAGGCCTGTTCATCGTCGAGATCCAGCACATGGATCAGCAGCGATGAGCCATCCAGGCGGATGTTGGTCGATACCGTACCGGGCGTCATGGTGATGGTGTTCGCCAGCAGGGTAACGGCCAGACGATCGGTCACCTGCAGCGGATACTCGACGAAACCGGGGTGGGGCTCGCGGCGCGGCAGCAGAATCAGCAGGCTGACATGGATGTTGGCCTTGACGATGTCCCACAGCACCACGAGCACGAACATCGCCAGCTTGAGCGGGTGCTTGACCCGTGGCAGGGGTTCCCAGAAACCCTGAGTGAGCAAGGGGATGCCCACCGCTAGAATCAGGCCCAGCAGCACCTGGCCGGGCGCGATACTGCGTACCATGAGCAGCCATACCACCAGCAGCACCAGGGAAAGGGTGGGGGTAGGTAAAAAACGTCCCAGCGCCTTCATAGTGTGCCTCCCTGGGCTTCATCGTGGGGGATGGGAGCGCTCTGTACCAGGTCGTTGGGAGCGGCCTCTCCCAGCAGCTGCTGGATCACGGTCTGCGGCTGGGCCAGCTGTTCCGCGGCGGCATGAGTGTATTGGCTGATGGGGCCGGCAAAGACGACCAGTATGGGAGCGCTTGCGAGCAACCAGGCCACGCCGGTGAGCTGGAGCCTGCTGACCTTTCCGGCAGTCACTTCGCCCTTGTAACTGGCCCAGAAGAACACCGAGCCCGCTCGTGACATGGCGATCAGGGTACACAGGCCGGCCAGCAGCAGCAGTGGCCAAAGCCAGACGCGGGCGCCGCCCTCGGTGGCCTGCATCAGCAGCAGCTTGGCCAGCGAGCCTGCCATGGGCGGCAGGCCGACCACGCCTACGGCGGCGGTGAGGAACAGGCCGCCGAGGAGATAGCGCTGATGCAGTCGGCGTGCCCGCACCAGGCGCGTGCCTGCCTTGCCGCGCTGCTGACCGATCAGTTCGGCGATCAGAAACAGTGCGCCGCATATCAAGGTGGTATGAGGCAGGTAGTAGAGCAGGGCAGTGGTAGCGTCGGTTGTGCCCAGTGCGGTTGCCGCCAGCAGGGTGCCGATCGAGATCAGCACGAGGTAGGCCACCAGCGGCCGCAGGTCACGGGCAGCGAGGACCCCGAAGGCGGCCAGCAGGATGGTGGCCAGCCCTGACCACCACAGCCAGCCCAGAATGGCGGGCTCGGCGGCGCTGTCGACGAAAATCAGGCTGTGGACGCGCAGTATGGCGTAGAGGCCGAGCTTGGTCATGATGGCGAACAGCGCTGCCACGGGGGCGGGCGCCGAAGCATAGGTGCGAGGCAGCCAGAAGTAGAGCGGCAACAGGGCCGCCTTGAGGCTGAAGACCACGATCAGCAGTAGCGCCCCCGCGGTGACCAGTGCTGCCTGGTCGCCGGACATGCTGGCGACCCGGCGTCCCATGTCCGCCATGTTGAGGGTGCCGGTAGCGCCGTAAAGCACGCCGAGTGCGATCAGGAACAGCGCCGAGCCGGCCAGATTGAGAATCACGTAGTGCAGTCCGGCACCGACCCGCTCCTTGCCGCCGCCATGCATCAGCAGGGCATAGGATGCCAGCAGTGTGATCTCGAAGAAGACGAAGAGGTTGAAGATGTCACCGGTCAGGAAGGCGCCGTTGAGGCCCATCAGCTGAAGCTGGAAGATACCGTGGAAATTGCTGCCCTGAACGTCATCGCCGGCGCTGGCGAAGATCACGCAGCCCATGGCCAGTACGGCGGTCAGAGCCACCATCATTGCCGAAAGCCGGTCGAGCATCAGTACGATGCCGAAGGGTGCCTGCCAGTTGCCCAGCGCATAGAAGACCAGCTCGCCCCCGGCGGCCTGGCGCAGCAGCAGCAGCGAGGCAAGCACCAGCAGGGCGGTAAAGATCAGGCTCATACGGCGATGGGTCTGGTCGCTGGCCCGGCTCGACAGCAGCAGGACCAGAGCGCCGAGCATCGGCAACAGAATGGGCAGGGTAAGCAGATGCTGGCTCATCGCGGTGCGTCTCCTTCTTCACCCTGCTGGCCGTCCACATGGTCGGAGCCCAGGTCGCCGCGGGCGCGAATCGCCAGTATCACGACGAAGGCGGTCATGGCGAAGCCGATCACGATGGCGGTGAGCACCAGAGCCTGGGGCAGGGGGTCGGTAGGCGTCAGCGATTCCCCGACAACGGCCGCGGCGTGGGTGTTCAGGCCGCCGGTCGAGAACAGGAACAGGTTCACCGCATAGCCGAGCAGGGCCAGGCCGACGATCACTGGGAAGGTGCGTCCACGCAGCAGCAGGTAGATGCCGCTTGCGGTGAGCACGCCGACGACGAGCGAGAAGAGGGCTTCCATCAGCGTTCCTCCAGCGTTGGGCGGTTGATGGTGGTGACGCGGCCCAGGTTGATCAGAATCATCAGCGTGGCGCCGACCACGGCCAGATAGACGCCGAGATCGAACAGCATGGCGGTGGCCAATTCGAACTCGCCAATCACAGGCAAGTGGAAATGACCGAAGGCCGTGGTCAGGAAGGGGTAGCCGAACAGCCAGCTGCCAAGGCCCGTGGCCAGAGCGATGGCCAGCCCCGAGACGGCAATGATCGAATAGGAAACCGGCAGTCGCTCGCGGGTCCAGTCGTGACCGCGGGCCATGTACTGCAGAATCAGCGCGGTGGCGGTGATCAGGCCGGCAATGAAGCCGCCGCCCGGCTGGTTGTGGCCGCGCAGAAAGATATAGACCGATACCAGCAGCGCCAGCGGCAGCAGAATCTGTGCCACTACCGAGAGAATCAGCGGGTAGCGATGCTGCGACCAGCGAATGCCCTCGATGTTGCCCGAGGGCATGAACAGGCGCAGACGGTTGAGCAGTTTGAAGGTGGCAAGGCCAGCCAGGGTCAATACGGTGATTTCGCCCAAGGTATCGAAGCCGCGGAAGTCGACCAGGATGACGTTGACCACGTTGGTGCCGCCGCCGCCGGGAACGCTCTCGCGCAGGAAATAGTCGGCGATGGTGAGGGTCTCGCGAGTGAGCATGGCGTAGTTGAGCATGGCCACCACCAGGCCCAGCGAGGCGGCGAGCATGAGATCGCGTAGAATGCGCCGCCCCGATACCAGCAGCGGGGGGCGCTGAGGCAGGAAGAACAGGGCCAGGATCATCAGGATCATCGACGCGACTTCCACCGACAGCTGAGTCAGGGCCAGGTCGGGGGCGGAGAAACGCACGAAGGTCAGCGAAACCGACAAGCCGACCACCGAGAGCATCAGCAGCGATACCAGTCGCCAGCGATGGCTAAGGGCGCTGCCGATGGCGCCGAACACCATCAGCCCGGCGCCGAGGAACAGCATGCCGTCCAGGGGCTGCAGGCCGCGCTCGCCGGTCAGCGATTCCAGCTGGGTCAGGCCGATGGCGGCCATGGCCAGCGCCGTCAGGATCAGCAGTGCCTGGTAGCGCTGCAGGGAGCCATTCTCCAGGCGCAGGGTCAGCCACAGCGTGGCCTTGATCAAGCGCTGAACCATGGCCTCGAAGATCAGGCCGGCATTGCGCTCATGGAACAGGGCGGCGATAGCGGCAAGACGGCGATGCTGGCGCAGCACCAGTATGCCGCCCGCGACGGCGAACAGGCTCATCAGCAGCGGCAGATTGAAGCCATGCCACAAGGCCAGGCTGACGACCGGGGTGGTCTCGCCCTGAACGGCGAGGCTCGCTGCGTGCAGCAGCGGGGCGGCCAGAGTCATCGGGAAAAGCCCCACCAGCAGGCTCGTGGCGGCAAGGAACAGGCCGGGTGCAAGCATGCCGCGGGACGGGTCATGGACTTTCATCGGCGGCAGCGCCTTCTGCTCACGGGTCAGCTTGGGCTCGGCAAAGAACAGGCTCCAGATCAGGCGCAGCGAATAGGCCACCGAGAGCATGGCCGCCACCACCACCAGCAGGGGAATGACGATGCTGAGCGCCCCGAGCAGGTTGTTGATCAGGCTCTGTTCGAACAGCATCTCCTTGGACAGGAAGCCGTTGAATGGCGGGAAACCGGCCATGGCGGAGCCGGCCAGGATGGTCATGGTGCCGGTCAGCGGCATCATCGACCACAGCGCGCCGAGACGGTCGATGTCGCGGGTGCCGGTTTCATGATCGATGATGCCCACCATCATGAACAGCGCCGCCTTGAAGGTGGCGTGGTTGAGGATGTGGAACACCGCGGCGACGATGGCCAGCGGGCTGCCGAGCCCCAGCAGCAGGGTGATCAGGCCCAGATGGCTGACGGTGGAAAAGGCCAGTATGCCTTTCAGGTCACGCTCCAGCAGGGCAAACCAGGCGGCGTAGAGCATGGTCGCCAGGCCCACTAACGAAAGGCTCACCGCCCACAGCGCGGTGTCGCCGAGGGCCGGGTTGAGCCGGGCCATGAGCAGAACGCCCGCCTTGACCATGGTGGCCGAATGCAGGAAGGCGGAGACCGGCGTGGGGGCTGCCATGGCGTGAGGCAACCAGAAATGGAACGGAAACTGGGCCGACTTGGTGAAGGCGCCCAGCAGGACCAGCGCCAGAATCAGCGGATAGTGGTCGGAGCCACGAATGACATCGCCGGAAGCCAGCACGTCGCTCATGGCGAAGCTGCCTACCGCCTGGCCGATCAGCAGGACGCCGGCCAGCAGAGCGAGGCCGCCGGCCCCGGTTACCGTCAGGGCCATGCGAGCGCCGCGTCGGGCGTCGCTGCGGTGGCCCCAGAAGCCAATCAGCAGGAAGGACGAGATGCTGGTGAGCTCCCAGAACAGCCACAGCAGGATCAAGTTGTCCGCCATGGCGATGCCGAGCATGGCCGTCATGAACAGCATCATGTAGGAGAGGAAGCGGCCGTCGTCCTCCTCGGCGGAGAGGTAGAAACCGGCATAGAGCAGGATCAGACTACCGATACCCAGGATGAGCAGGGAGAACAGCAGCGTCAGGCCATCGATGCGCAGGGCGAGATCGAGGCCAAGCAGGGGCATCCAGGGTATCCGTAGGCTGACCACGTCGCCGGCCAAGACGGCGGGTGCATGCAGGAGAACCAGACCGAGGGCAAGCAGGGGGGCGATTAGAGTAGCGGTGACACAGGCCCTGCGACCGTGACGTGATGTCATTACCGGTACGATGATGCCGATAATGGTGAGAAGGGGAATCCACAGCAACGACATGGTGGTTCGTCCATTCTGGCGGCGGGTCGGTGCATCGCACCACGGCACGGAGATGAGCCGTGAGGTAGTGTGCCCGAGTACCACACACAGGCTAAGTTTTGGCGATCGAGGATCGGTGGGCCGGTCGTTGGGAACGGTGAATGAAGAAACGTTGTAAAATCGTTATACTAGCAAGCCGTTTCGTCGTGAAATCAACGCTCACCGGTGCCAGCCGCGGCGCAAAGTCTAATCGTTTTGCGCTGCAATAAACAGACTGGACCGGGCTGCCGACGCTCATCCTTTGGGCGTATTTTTTTTCGGCCGATGCCAAGATTTCTTTAATCGCGACGTACGATTTTGTGGGGCACCCGGACAGCGCTAGCCTGGCTGCCGACGGCTTGGCACGTGCGTGTCAGGTGGTGAGGCAACGTGTCCGGACGATGAACAGACAGAAGGGAACTGCATGATGCAATTTGCCGTGCTATCGGGGTTCGTGCTGGCCGCCTTTGCTCCATTGCTCCATCGCTGGTTCGGTGAACGTGCCAGTTTCGTATTGGCCGCTTTTCCCGCCATGCTGGCGCTTTGGTTCCTGAGCCTGATGCCGGCGATCATGAGTGGCGAGGTGCTCTTCCTGGAGCTCGATTGGGTGCCGTCTCTCGGCATGAGCCTGAGTTTCGTCATCGATGGCCTGGCGCTGTTGTTTGCGCTGTTGATCACCGTAATCGGCACTTTCGTACTCATCTATGCCGGGGGCTACCTCAAAGGGCACCGTGACCTGGTGCGTTTTCACATCGTCATTCTTGCCTTCATGGTGTCGATGCTGGGCCTGGTGCTGGCCGACGGCCTGCTGACCCTGTTCGTCTTCTGGGAGCTGACCAGCATCACCTCCTACCTGCTCATCGGCTTCAGTCATGCCGACATCGAGGCGCGCAAGTCGGCACGCCAAGGCCTGTTCGTCACTTTCGGCGGGGGGCTTGCCTTGATGGCGGGGCTGGTGTTGCTGGGCAACGCTGGCGGTAGTTGGTCGCTGGCCGAGATCAGTGCCGGTGGCATCGACCTGCGTGAACATGACCTCTACCTGCCCATGCTGCTGTGTCTGTTACTGGCGGCCTTCACCAAGTCGGCCCAGTTTCCGTTCCATTTCTGGTTGCCCAATGCCATGGCGGCGCCGACCCCGGTGTCGGCCTATCTGCATTCGGCCACCATGGTCAAGGCCGGCATCTACCTGCTGGCGCGCCTGCAGCCAAGCCTGGGCGGTACCGAAGCCTGGATCGGCATTCTCTCGGTGGTCGGCGCCCTGACCATGTTCACCGGGGCCTTTCTGGCCATACGTCATACCAACATAAAGAAGATGCTCGCCTACTCTACGGTGATGGCGCTCGGCACCCTGACGATGCTGCTTGGCATCGGTACCGAAGGCGCGTTGATCACCTTCGTCACTTTCCTGCTCGCCCACTCCCTGTACAAGGGGGCGCTGTTCATGGTGGCAGGCATACTCGACCACGAGACCGGCACCAAGGACATCACCGCCATGGGGGGGCTGCGCCCTCTGATGCCGGTAACGGCGATCATCGCCGTCATTGCGGCGCTGTCGCTGGCCGGGGCGCCGCCGCTGTTCGGCTTCATCGCCAAGGAGCTGATGTTCGAAGCGGTGCTGGACGCGGACGCCTTCGGCTGGCTCGTTCTATTGCTCGCCTTCGTTTCGGCATTCCTCACCATTGCCGTGGCGGCCATCATCGCCCTGCGGCCATTCTTCGGCGAGCGGCGTGCGACCCCGCGGGTGGCTCACGAGGCGCCGCTGTCGATGCTGCTCGGCCCGGCTTGCCTGGCAGCCCTGTCGCTATTGCTTGGTGTCTTGCCGGTACTCGCCGGCATGGGGGTGCTCACGGCTGCGGCATCGGCGGTCATGGGCGAGCCGGTAACGGTCAACTTGACCTTGTGGCACGGCATCAATCTGCCCTTGATCATGTCGATCGTGACCTTGGCTTTGGGCTTCCTGCTGTTCAAACGCTGGGATCGCGTACGTGCCACCCTGGCGCGGCTCGACCCCATCATGGCGCGCGGTCCCGAGGCGGGTTACGAAGCCTTCATGCACTGGGTCACGGTGGTGTCCGACTGGCAGACGCGCATTCTCCAGAACGGCTACATGCGCAACTACATACTGGTGATGGTGCTGGTGCTGATCGCCCTGCTGGGAAACTCGCTGCTGCTCAGGCATCCCCTCGAAATCGCCTTCGAACTCGATGTGCGCTTCCATGAAGTGGTCGTGGTCGCCATGATCGTGTTCGGCGCCCTGTTTGCCGCCATCGCCCGCTCGCGGCTCAGTGCCGTAGTGTCGGTCGGGATCATGGGCTTTTCCATTGCCCTCACTTTCATTCTTTTCAGCGCCCCGGATCTCGGAATCACCCAACTGCTGGTGGAGACCTTGACGGTGATCCTGCTGGTGCTGGTGCTGTTCCGCCTGCCGCGTTTCGCCAGTCTGTCGACGCCGCTCGAGAGGGTGCGAGACGTTCTGGTGGCAGGGAGCGTGGGTATACTGGTCACCCTGCTCATTCTCACGGCATGGGGCATCGATCAATTCATCCCGATTTCCGACTACATGATCGAGAACAGCGTCCCATTGGCCCATGGACGCAACATCGTCAACGTCATACTGGTCGACTATCGCTCACTGGATACCCTCGGCGAGATCTTCGTCCTGGCCCTGGCCGCGATCGGGGTCATCGCCATGCTCAAGCTGAGAGCGCCGGTCAAGCCCGCCAAGCCGGCAGCGCCGGAGAAGGAGTCGAGCCATGGTTAAGTCGGGAACCCTGATACTGCATACCGCGGCACGCATTCTGATGCCCCTGCAGCTGCTGTTCTCCGTGTTCCTGCTGCTGCGCGGCCATGACGAGCCTGGCGGTGGCTTCATTGCCGGGCTGGTAGCGGCAGGGGCCTTTACCCTCTACCTGTTTGCTTTCGGGGTCAGTGCCACGCGTGACGTATTGCGTATGGTCGATCCTCGCGATCTGATCGGCATGGGATTGCTGCTGGGCATGATCTCGGTCTTCCCGGCCTGGTTCGTCGACGAGCCCTTCCTCACGGCCCAGTGGTGGACGATCCCGGGGGTCGATTTCTATGCCTCGACCCCGCTGATCTTCGATATCGGCGTCTACCTCGCCGTATTGGGCTCGGTGCTGGCCATGGTCATGACACTGATGGAGGTGGACAAGGATGAACCCTGAGCACGTGGGCGCTGCGGGTGCCTTATCCCCGATTCCGCAGGGAGGAATGCTATGGAACCGGTAATGGCCGTGGCCATTGGCCTGCTCTACGCAGCCGCCATCTTTCTCATGCTGCGTCGATCGATCGTCAAGCTGGTGATCGGACTGATGCTGCTCTCCAATGCCGCCAACCTGCTTATCTTCACGTCGGCCGGCATGACCCGCGGCGCACCGCCGCTGATACCCGAAGGGCTTGCGGCGCCGCTGGGCCCCGTGGCGGACCCGCTGCCGCAGGCGGTGGTGTTGACCGCCATCGTGATCGCCTTCGGCGTACTGGCTTTTGCCGTGGTATTGATCCGTCGGGCCTATGAAATCGTCAAAGCCGATGACCTGGACAAGATGAAGGAAACCGATACGTGAGGCCCGAAGTCGCGCTCCCCATTCTTCTCCCGCTGCTGTCGGGCGCCATTTCGCTGCTCTTCTGGCGTACCCGCCCCATGCAGCGTTTCACCGCCGTGGCCGGCAACCTCGCTCTGCTCGGTGTGGCGCTTTGGTTGCTGGTTTCGGTCAGCCAGGAAGGCTACGTGGTCATCCAGATGGGCGGCTGGCAGGCGCCCTACGGCATCACCCTCGTGGCCGACATGCTCAGTGCCGTCATGGTGGTGCTGACCGGCATCATCGGCCTGACGCTGTCGATCTACTCGCTGGCCACCACCGGGCCAGGCCACGAGCGCTTCGGCTTTTATCCGCTGATGCACCTACTGCTGGCAGGCGTTGCCGGTGCCTTTCTTACCGGCGACGTCTTCAACCTCTACGTCTGGTTCGAGGTCATGCTGGTGGCCTCCTTCGCGCTGCTGATCCTGGGTGGCGAGAAAGCGCAGATGGAGGGGGCGATCAAGTACGTCACCCTCAACCTGCTGGCCTCGGTGATCTTCCTGTCAGCCGTGGGTCTGCTGTACGGCATGGTCGGTACGCTCAACATGGCGGATGCCGCCCAGCGTCTGGCGGTGGCGGAACATCAGGGCATGGTCGAAGTACTGGCGGTGATGTTCATGGTGGCGTTCGGTATCAAGGCCGCTGCGTTCCCGCTGTTCTTCTGGCTTCCGGCTTCCTACCACACCCCGCCGGTGGCGGTATCGGCGCTGTTTGCCGGGCTTTTGACCAAGGTGGGCGTGTACGCCCTG
>NZ_JBYCKL010000079.1:0-7213 GCF_057473365.1 Halomonas sp. TH-94 | reverse complement strand
CGAAGGAGCCGAACTTGGCGTTGATCGCCTCGGCCAGCGCGCCGCTCGGCTCGCCGCCACCGTTGGGCGCGAGGCAGTGCCAGTAGAAGGTATGGTTCCACACCTGCGCCGCCTGATTGAACAGGCCACCGGAAGAGGACTTGATGATCTCCTCAAGCGACTTGTTGGCGTCGTCGGTACCTTCGGTCAGCTCGTTGAGCTTGTTGACGTAGGCCTGGTGGTGCTTGCCGTAATGATACTCCAGGGTCTCGGCGGAGATATGCGGCTCGAGGGCGTTCTTTTCATACGGCAATGCGGGCAGTTCGAAGGCCATTATTGTGGCTCCTTGCTTTTCACGGTGGGGTGGCGGGGTCGGCACAAGGACAGCCGGACTCGCTCCCGACTTGCCTTGCGCGTGCCCCGCCGCTATTTTCCAAGAAACCACTAGATTAAATCCAGCTGCCTTCATGTCAAGCAACCATGATGGAAAAGGCGGCAGCGCCCAGGCGGATAGCGCCGAGCGACTGCTGTTTTTACTCAAGACCCGCGGACCTCGCTCCGCTGCGGCACTGGGCGAGATGCTCGGTACCAGCGGTGAGAATGCTCGCCAGCAGCTCGTCAAGCTGGCTCGCCAAGGTCTGGTAGCCCAGCGCCCCCTCCCCGGCGGCGTGGGGCGGCCAACGATCGAGTGGCGGCTCAGCGAGGCCGGACATGCGCGCTTTGCCGATGGCCATGCCGAGTTGGCCTCTCGGCTGATCGTCAGCGTGCGCGACACCTTGGGTGACCACGCATTGGCTCGGCTGATCGAGGCGCGCCAGGCAGAGACCTTGGCGCAGTATCGCCAGGCCCTGGCCGGTAGCGACAGCCTCGAAGAGAGAGTGCAGCAACTGGCCGAGATTCGCTCACGCGAGGGTTACATGGCGGAGTGGCAGCAAGCGGCGGATGGCAGCCTGCTGTTGATCGAAAACCATTGTCCGATCTGTCAGGCCGCCAGAACCTGCCCGGATCTATGCCGTTCCGAGCTGGAGGTGTTTCGCGCCGTGCTGGGAGAGAACGTCAGCGTCGAGCGCAGCGATCACGTGCTGACCGGCGCCAGACGCTGCGTCTATAGCATCCGGAAGCGCTAATCGAAAGCGACCTAGGGTGCTATTCCTTGCCCACAACCCCGATAGGTTTGACCCTCGAAAGTGAGCGTGACCCGGGTCGGGAACGGCTCGCCGCTCATGTCATCGAAGCAGGCGCGTGCTTCCAGGCGCAACTCGAAGGGCTGGTCGGTCAAACCGCTGGCCAGCGCTACCCTGCCCCCGCCGTTGTCCATCGCGGTGACCCGATAGGGCAACGTCATTTCCCGGGCGCCGTAGTCCAGCGTCAGTGTCAATTGGGGAAGGTCATGGCGCAGATTGACGTGCCAGCCCGGCTCGTTGCCGCGGCCATGGAACATCACCCCGGGGCGCTGCTCGCGGGTCAGCGCCGAGCGCGCCATGGCAGCCGTGCAGTCGAGTCGGCCATTGGCGCTTTCCACCACGGCGTCTCCGCCCTTGTTCCAGAAGCTCAGGTCGCCCTGCTGATAGCGCGCACCGCTGGCCACCACGGCCGGCGCCAGGCGATAGGCGCCGTGGGCCGACCACAGCCGTAGCTCGCGCTCGCCGAATGCGGTGACAAGATCCTGCTCCGACGTGCAGCGCCAGGCCTCGAAATGCTCGGCGCCGCCGGCAAACAGCATCGAGGGTAGCAGTGGCGCGGTGCTGGCAACCTGACCTGTGCCAGGGCGTGGACCCTCGACGGGCGTGGCGGCACAGCCGGCCAGAAACAGCGAAGCGGCAGCCAGCATGGCCGGACGGCAGAACGGGAAAAAACGAAGCGTCATGAGGGTTCCTTGGGCGTGTCGAACCGCCACAGCATAACAGCCACCGGTGCCTGGCAGCCCGGTGGTCATTACACGCGCCGCGAACGTAGCGTTGCGAAACGCTTCAGCCGTGGCGTCGACGCAGTTCTCGAGCGGCTTCGACCATATTGGCCAAGGCCGGCTCCACCTCGGCCCAGCCGCGAGTCTTGAGCCCGCAGTCGGGATTGACCCACAGCCGCTCGACGGGGATACGCTCGGCCGCCTTCTCCATCAGTTGCACCATCCACGCCACTTCCGGCACGTTGGGCGAGTGAATGTCGTAAACGCCCGGACCGATCTCGTTGGGATAGGCGAAGTCCTGGAAAGCATCGAGCAGTTCCATGTTCGAGCGCGAGGTTTCGATGGTGATGACGTCGGCATCCAACGCGGCGACGGCGGTGATGATGTCGTTGAACTCGGAGTAGCACATGTGGGTGTGGATCTGCGTGGCATCGCGAGCGACCGAAGCGGTCAGACGGAAACATTCCACCGCCCAGTCGAGGTAGGTCTGCCACTCACCCCGGCGCAGCGGCAGCCCCTCGCGCAGCGCAGGTTCGTCGATCTGGATCGCCGGGATACCGGCAGCTTCGAGATCGGCGACTTCGTCGCGCAGGGCCAGGGCGATCTGCCGGCAGGTGGCCTCACGCGGCTGGTCGTCGCGCACGAAGGACCACTGCAGCATGGTCACCGGCCCCGTGAGCATGCCTTTCATTGGCCGTGCGGAGAGCGACTGCGCGTAGCGGCTCCAGGCTACCGTCATCGGCGCCGGCCGGGAGACGTCGCCGACGATGATCGGGGGCTTGACGCAGCGCGAGCCGTAGCTCTGCACCCAGCCATGACGAGTGAAGACATAGCCCTCAAGCTGCTCGCCGAAGTACTCCACCATGTCGTTACGCTCGGCCTCGCCATGCACCAGCATGTCGATTCCCAGCGACTCCTGGCGCCGCACCGCGTCGGCGATTTCGTCGCGCATCTTCGCCTCGTAGGCCGCCGGCCCCAGCTCGCCGTTCTTGAAGGCCCGACGAGCGGCGCGAATTTCCCCGGTTTGGGGGAAGGAACCGATGGTGGTGGTGGGAAACAGCGGCAGATTCAGCTTACGGCGCTGCGCCTTGGCCCTGACGGGATAGGGATTGTCACGCGAACGCTCGCCATCTCCCACGCTTGCGAGGCGCTGGGCGACCTCGGGGCGATGCAGCCGCGGCGAAGCCCGACGGGCATCCAGCGCCGCCGTGGCGGCAGCAACCCGGGCACGATCCTCGTCATTGCCACGATTGCCGAGTAACCGTGCCAGGGTCACCGTCTCGTCGAGCTTCTGGCGGGCAAAGGCCAGCCAGCTCTGGAGCTCCTCGTCGAGCTCCGTTTCGGCATCGAGGTCTACCGGCACGTGCAACAGCGAGCAGGAGGGCGCCAGCCACAGCCGTTCGCCCAAGCGCATGCGGGCATTGGCCAGGCGCTCGCGCAGGGCCGCCAGGTCGGCGCGCCAGATGTTGCGACCGTCGATGGCGCCCACCGACAGCACCTTGTAACCGGGCAGATTGTCGAGCACCGCCGTAAGCTGCTCGGGGGCACGTACCGTGTCGATGTGCAGGCCATCTACCGGCAGGCTCACGGCCAGGCGCAGGTTGTCGCCCAGCCCGCCGAAATAGGTGGCCACCAGCAGCTTGACCGGGGCGGCGCGCAGCCTGTTGTAGGCGAACTCGAAGGCCTGGCGCCACTCGGCCGGCAGATCCTGTACCAGGGCCGGCTCATCGAGCTGCACCCACTCCACGCCTTGCTCGGCCAGGCGCTCGAGGATCAAGGCATAGACGGGCAGCAGCGCTTCGAGCAGGCTCAGGCGGTCGAAGCCTTTCTCGCGCCCCTTGCCCAGCCACAGCCAGGTCAGCGGCCCGGTGAGAACCACCTTGACCGGGTGCCCCGCCGCGCGTGCCTCGGCCACTTCATCGAACAACCGCGAGCTGGCCAGCCGGAACTCTTGCCCCGGGTGCAGCTCCGGGACCAGGTAGTGGTAGTTGGTATCGAAGTACTTGGTCATCTCGCAGGCAGCTGCCGGCGCTCCACTGGGCGCACGCCCGCGAGCCATGCGAAACTGGGTGTCGAGTTCCACCTCGCCGCGGGCAACCTCTGCCTCGGCGGCGAAACGGGCCGGCACGGCGCCGAGCAGCACGCTGACGTTGAGCACCTGATCGTAGAAGGCGAAATCGCCCACCGTGACCAGATCGAGCCCGGCGTCATGCTGTGCCTGCCAATGGCGTGCCCGCAGTTCGCGCCCGCAGGCTTCGAGGCTTTCGCGGTCCAGCTCACCTTGCCAGTAGGCCTCGACGGCCCGCTTGAGTTCGCGGTCGGCGCCGATTCGCGGATAGCCAAGAACATGAGCTAATGTCATGATAATTCCCTCTAGGCATGAATGTTGCCGTAGAGTCTCGCTGGCAGCGCAAATTGAATCAAACTAAATATATTAACTTAAAACATGAGCCAAACTCATGATTGAACTTCGTCATCTGCGCACTCTGATCGCCCTGCGCGATGCCGGCTCGTTGGTCGAGGCCGCCGAACGGGTCCACCTGACCCAGTCGGCGCTGTCGCATCAGATCAAGGACCTCGAAGAGCGTCTGGGCACAGGGCTGTTCGTGCGCAAGACACGACCGGTGGAATTCACCCGGGCCGGACAACGCCTGCTGGTGTTGGCGGAACAGGTGCTGCCGCTGGTACGCATGGCCGAGCGCGACGTGGCACGGCTGATCGGCCACGAGCCGGGACGCCTGCACATGGCCATCGAATGCCACAGCTGTTTTCAGTGGCTGATGCCCACCGTCGACCGCTTCCGCGACCACTGGCCGGAGGTGGAAATCGACATTCCCGGCGGCCACCATTTCGACCCGCTGCCGGCATTGGCCCGTGAACAACTGGATCTTGTCATCACCGCCGATCCGCAGCCCCTGGCCGGGGTCTACTACGAGCCGCTGTTCCGCTATGAAGGGCTGCTGGCGGTGGCCCGTCAGCACCGCCTGGCCGACCGCCACTCAGTGCCGCCCCAGGAGCTGGCCGAGGAGACCTTGATCACCTATCCCGTGGAGCACGCCCGGCTCGATGTTTTCACCCAGTTCCTAGACCCGGCTGGAGTGAGGCCGCGGGAAGTTCGCACGGCAGAGCTGACGATCATGATGATGCAGTTGGTGGCCAGCGGCCGCGGAGTCTGTGCGCTGCCCAACTGGGCGCTCACCGAGTACCTCGAGCGCGACTACGTGAAAGCCGTCAGCCTGGGGGAAGGCGGCATGTGGAGCACGCTCTTTGCCGCCATTCGTGAAGAGAGCCGCGATCAGCCCTGGATGGAAGATTTCCTGCGCACGGCACGCGAGACGTCGTTTGCCGTCCTGGAAGGCATCAGGCCGGCTTGACCCTGGTCAGCTTGGGCTTGTCATGAGGTACCAGCGGCAACAACAGCGAGAAACAGGCGCCGCCAAGCTCGCGGCTGTCGTCCACCACCACGCTGCCGCCGTGCCAGGCCATGATCTTCTGCACGATGGAGAGCCCCAGACCGTAGCCTCCGCTGCGTCGAGTGCGGCTGTCGTCGAGCCGGGCAAAGGGTTTGAAGATGTTCTGGCGTTCGCCGGCCGGCACGCCGGGCCCATCGTCTTCGATATCGAGCCTGAGCAGGCGCGACTCCAGGCATAATCTCACCAAGACTCGCGACTGGGCATGGCGACACGCATTGGCCACGAGATTCTGCAGTGCCCGCTGCAAATAGCGCGGATCGGCCTGGACCTCGACATCCGGCCCCGGCGCCAACTCCAGGCGTAGATGGGCATGCAACGGTGCCAGGGTCTCTATGACCCGTTCGGCAACGGCACGGCAATCGACCCGGGTACGCTCCAGGGCGGTGCCGTTGACCAGGCCGCTATCCAGCCTGGCGTAGGTAAGAATCTCGTCGATGAGCTGGTCGAGCTCCTCGATATCGCTGTCGATACCATGCAGCTGCCGGTGCACGGCAGGATCGTCGGTCATGTCCTCGACCATCTGCATGGCGAAGCGGATGCGCGCCACCGGCGTTCGCAGCTCATGCGACACCGCACGAATCATCTCCTGCTGTGAACGCAGCAGCGCCTGCACCTGAGCAGCCATGGCATTGAAAGCCATCCCCACCCGGCCAATGAAGCCGCCGCCATCGACCTTGACTCGGGTGTCGAGCCTGCCGCTGGCTATGCGCCCAGCGGCCAGCTCGAGCCGCGCCAGGCGCGCCTCGACGCCGCGCACGATCAGATAGATGATCGCCGCAAGCACGCCGAGCATGATCATCAACACCAGCAGCAGCAGCGATATGGGAGTGGGTTCCAGCGCCGAGACCGGGCCGATCGACAGCCACTGCCGCGAGCCATCGGCGGCGGGTACGGCCAGGTGAACCGTCAGCGCCCAGTGCCCTGGCAGCAGGCGAATCACCAGCTCGCCCTCGCGAAGCCGCGTCAGCTGATGGCTATCGAGCCCTTCGGGCGCCAAGTCCCGCAGGTGAACCGGCAGGGCATAACTGGCCACACCTTCGAGGCGGCGCTGACGAGCCTCGCCGTCGACCTCGGCAAGCCAGTTTCCGAGCAGCTGCGCCAAGCCACGCAGCTGACGCTCGTTTAGCCCCGACAGGCGGGCCTCGAGAATACGATCTTCACGCGGCAGGCGTCGGTAGAGGCGCCAGCTGTCTTCATCGTAGACCTTTACCAGCACGCGTCCGCGCTCCAGGCGCCGCCGCTCGAACCAGCTCAGGTTGGTGTCGTCCGGCTCACGCAATGAAAGATGCATGTTGAGCATATCGGACTGCTGGGTCAGCCAGTAACCGCGCTCGTGAGGCGGTAGGGCCGCCACTCGCCTGGTGAGCAACTGCAACGGTGCAGCCGCCAGATGCTCGCGGTATTGCTCGACGCGCACACGATCGACAAGGGCCAGGCCCATCAGGGCCAGGCCAAATGTCAGTAACAACGCCAGCGCCAAGGCCAGATAGACACGCAGGAAGGAGCCATCGGCGAGGAACCGCTGCATGGATCAGGCGTCCTTGACGAACAGGTAACCTTTGCTGCGCACCGTCTTTATTCGATGTGGATGGTTGGGGTCGTCGCCGATCTTGGGACGAATTCGCGAAACCCTTACATCAATGGAGCGATCCTGGCCGTCGTACTTGATTCCACGCAGGTCGTTGAATATCTCCTCCCGCGTGAGCACCCGACCGGCATTGCTTGCCAGCAACCACAGCAGATCGAATTCGGCACTGGTGAGATCGATACGCTCGCCGGCCAGCCAAGCCTCGCGAGTGGCGCTGTCGACCTCCAGGTTGCCGAAGCTGAGCCGCGCATCGCCGGATTGATCGGT
>NZ_JBYCKL010000078.1:0-14376 GCF_057473365.1 Halomonas sp. TH-94 | reverse complement strand
GATCGGGCATGAGGTCGTCGTCTCCTTCCTCGAGGGCGACCCCGACCAGCCGCTGATCACCGGGCGCACCTACCACGCCGTCAACACCCCGCCCTACGCACTGCCGGCGCACAAGACGCGTACCGTGATCCGCACCCAGAGCCACAAGGGCGAAGGCTTCAACGAACTGCGCTTCGAAGACGAAGCCGGCGACGAGCAGATCTGGCTGCACGCCCAGAAGGACCTGGAGCTGCTGACCAACAACGACCGCACCGAAGAGATCGGCAACGACAGCTTCCTCACCGTGCACCACGACCGCATCGGTGAGATCCACGCCGACGATCACCTGACGGTACACGGCAGCCGACACACCCAGATCGACGGCGACGACCACCTCATCGTCGACGCCAGCCGCCACGAGAAGTACGGCCGCGCCCAGCTCGTCGAAGCCGGCCAGGAGATCCACCACAAGGCGGGCATGAAGGTGGTGATCGAAGCCGGCGCCGAGATCACCCTCAAGGCCGGAGGCAGCTTCGTCAAGCTCGACCCCAGCGGCGTCACCATCGTCGGCAGCCAGGTCAAGATCAACTCCGGCGGCAGCCCCGGCTCCGGCTCCGGCCAGGCCGCCCAGGCACCGGCGTTGCCGCGGGAGGCAGTGGGGGAAGTGCATGAAGCGATTCAGCCCGTAACTCATGAAGCGTTACTGGAGGCTTCTGCAAAAGAAGCGACCATTCTCCAGCTTTGCCAGAAGCAAACCGATGGCAGTTGCCCCCTGGCGGACTGCCCGTGTCTTGGTAGGGTTGGCTGATGCGTTATTTGGTGGATTTACCCGCAGGGGGGGAGCGGCGTTACTGGCTGGTCGATACGGCCAACCTGCCCGAAGGTGAGGTGTTGCGCCGCTTCTATGAGACGACGGATCATCCGGAGTTTCGCTGGCTCTATGAAGGCACTCTGTATCATGAGGTAAGAGAAAGCGGCCCCGTTTTGCTGGACATGACAGAAGACGATGGCTGCTGGCAGCAGTACCGATATGAGTGGGTTGGCCATGCTGCTTCAGTGCTGATCGACACGGCTGAGCCGTTGGATGAATTACAGCAGCGCCTGGCGGCTAGCTTGACCATCGACACGCCGGTGCAAGGAGCAGGACTGCTGCGCTTTCACGAGCCAGCTGCCTTGCACCTCTTGCTGGGAGAGGGACTGCTCGACTCAGCCGACCGGCTTGCTCTGGTGGGGGAGGGTAATTGCTGGTCATGGCCGCTTTGCCAGATGCAGGGGAGGATCGTTCATGAACGCTATGCCTCGACTTTCACGACCGATATCGCAGCCACCAAGAAGCTACGGCTGGATGCTTCGACTCAGCGACGCTTACAAGGCTTGGGGCACTTTTCTCGCCTGATGCCATTGCTGGGGGAGGTCATCCACCGTTTCGGCCTGCTGCAAATGGAAGATGCGATCACGTCCCTCTGGCGAGAGCTGGAGCGCTATTGGCACGCCACCTGGCAAGTCGACATGACGCGCAAGCAAGCCTTGGAAGTCGCGCAAGGCATGTTTGAACGCAGTGACGCGCTTGAACAATTTGTCGAGGAGCTGGGTGCGTATGCGCAGGGCGCCTTTCCTCTCGATGCGATGACACGATAAAGGACACGGGAATGTCACAGAACCACGCGTGCAGCCCCAAAGCGATCTATCTGGAAATCACCGGCCGCCATGCCGATAACGACCAGTACGAATACTGGCTCTACCAAGGTGACACGGCCATTGAGCGCCTGGAAGAGGGGGATGCCTCGGAAGGGCGCTTCGGCCCCATCGTCGAAACAAGCCAGGAATATTTCGAGGATGAGCTGGCGAGCTACCGACTCGTGCAGAAGATCGGCGATATCGAAGTTCCTCTATTGGAAGTAGAGGAGCTTTCGCGCTGCGGGCTGATTCCCAAGCAGCGGGCTTTCCAGCATAACCTGATGGTTTCGACCGTACCCCTGCTGTACGTCGATCATAACGAGTTGGCAGCGGGGCCATGCCGTGGCGGTTTCATATATGTGTTCTTGAATGACCGACTGATCCGTGAGCTGGTGGTATCCAGTGCCAAGGACGAAACGCCGCACTTTTTCGACAGCGATATTGCGGCCTATCGTGAGCAGGCCGATGTGCCTACGGTGCGTGAATTCACAGGGCCGGGCCTGGCACATCTCCACTTGCCCTTAAAGCTGAACGGCGAGACGGCCAACGTTCGTTTGGCTTTTTCCGACCACCCCTGGCCTTGGGCGCATATCCAGCAGTTGGAAGCCAACCCAGAGCTGATCGAGAAGCGCTGCCAGCCTCAAGCATTGAACGAGCCGGCTGTCGCCACGATGCTTCAGGGACGGCAGCGTAACCTCTATGAGCATGGGATAGTGGTAGATCGCGACCATTGTGCCGGAAAGGCTCTGCTGGACTGGCTGCCCCCCATGCGAACCCGCGATGCCGTTTACGAACAGGCCTGGGGTAGCCCTCGGGACTATCTCGAAGATCGGTCTGCCGAAGGCTGGGCCGCGCTACTCGATCAGCTTGCCGCCGAGCGAGCCTTCTTCGATTCTGATGAGCAGGAAGCAACCGTTCCTGAACTCGATATGGCGCACCGCCAGCGCAACTTCTCGCCGGCCTTGCGCGGCACCTTGTTGCACCAGTGGTGTAATCCTCTGCGCCCCGATGAGGAACAGGCCGACGAGGCGCAACTGGCGCTGCTTCAGGCGCCGACCGCGGTGGGCGACTGCCTGGCTCCGCTGCGCGAGCAACAGCTCTGCTGTATTTTCCTGCGCGACCCCAAGCAGGCGGCGGAACATCTCATCGCAGATATCCAGGCGACCACCGAGCTGTTGATGGTGCTGGCCGAGAGCATGAAGTATCACGCCCACGGGGCTTCTGCGGAGCTGGTTCATGCCAACTGCTTCATGGCCCAAGGGCCGGGTGGCGAAAGCAATCCGCGCTACCTGGATAATTGGTACGACCGACGGCTCGATCGGGGCCGTGCAAGCCTGTTCTCGCGCTTGGCCAAGCTTGAAGAGCGCCGCCTTGCCCGGCTGCGGCGCGATGCGGCGCTGAGCGCCCTGGCGGAACTGATGGACGACACCTCGCCTGGGGCACTGGGCCACGCCTTTCGCGATGCCATGCTGTTCGACGACATCAACCTGCTCGAACCCTACATCATTCTCGCGCGCGGTATCGATATGTTGCTCAACGGCCTGCAGCCGTTCGATCCCAAGGGCACCACCGACGAGCTGGCCGAGTATCGCTCACCCGAGCGCTGCCGAGCGACACTCGATGCGCTCTATGCCGGCCAGCACCTTGGCTCGACGCTGCTGTTCGACACGCGGTTTTGCCGAGAGGATGGCTGGGGCGAGGCCTATGCTCGAGACCTGGCTCGGATCACCCAAGCCTCACAGCAGATACTCTCCCAGGAAGCCAATGCGGCCACTATGGTTGCGGATGACCTTCTGGCGCTGCAGAACCAACTCGTCGAGGAAGACAACCCCACGGCGGATATCTTGCGGCGTGCTTTGAATGGCGCCGACGCCGTCGTCATCCACACCCTGCCCCCGCTGATCGCCGCGATTCCATGGCTCAAGCTTGGCGAGACCATGACGGTGGATATTGCCACGGACTATGCCGACCTCAAGGGAGCGCTGGGGGGCGGATTTTCGATCAAGGTGGAACTGAGAGATGGTGCGATCGCCTGGCTGGCACCTCGTGAATTCCAGTTGGTGTCCGCCGAAATGGCCCAGGCCAGTGCGGCTCTACAGGCCACCGCCACGACCAATGTGCTGGGCGGCAATGCTGTCTCGTCGTCCGGTAACCAGACCTACCGTGTCACGGGGCGAGAAACGGGCGAGTGGCGTTTTTATACAGCAAGAACCGGCTATACGGCCTTCTGGGCGGTTTTGGTGGCACTTGAAGCAGACAACTTTCGAGTAGGGCTTGAAAGGTTTGGTCGTGAAGGCGGCGCGGCAAATACGGCAAAATTAGGAAGTGCCCTTTTTGACAGCCTGTTGCTAAGCGCTCAAGGGTTAAAGTTGGCCAATACCCAATGGGGCTGGGCTGTCAAAATCAACAATTTCCTTGATAGCCCATACGTTAAACCTATGATTTGGCAAGAGGCCATGGGGGAGGCAGGAAAGTATCGTGGTTTCGCGACACTTGGTGCCGGCCTGCTGACCACTACGCTGGTTGCCCACGATGCGTATCAGCTTGCCCAGCGCGGCGAGCAGCGAGCCGCCCGTTGGACTAGCGCCCAGGCAGCCGCCATGGGGGTGGCGACCGTTTACGGCTCCGGCTTCGGCGAGGCTGCTGGCCGCATCTCCCAGAACCAATTGGTGCGTTATCAGGTACTCAATCGGGTACTGGGCTGGGTCGGTACGCCAAGGCCGGTGCCGATGACGGTGCTTGGTATCTTAGCCTCGCTCGTCTTTCAGTATCAGGCAACCAATAACCGGGACGATGGATTCTCGCTTTGGGTGCACTACGGCCCCTTTGGCAGCCGCCGCGACGAGCTGGAGACGCGGTTAGCCCAGCTCGCCGCCCGAGAGGACGACAAGGATGCCGCCGCCATCCACGACTACCTGGTACAGCTTAGGGGCGCCAGCCCCCATCAGGCATACCTCTACCTGATGCAAGGGCTGCACGACAACTATGGAGAGTTGGTCTCCCCCCAGGGGCTGATCGAACGTTCACCGCGCTTCGCCGATTGCGATATCGCGGTCAAGCTCAGCTGCGCCGGCTTGCGCTACGGTGAGTTCCAGCTTCCCCCTTTGGGCGTCAGCGCCGACTACCTCGCTCCAGTGCGCGATATGAGTCACTATTACCAGTATTACCCCGTCGTAAAGGGGCAACGCCTGCTGGCCCGTGTCGATGTGGGAGATCCCCAGGATAACGCCATTCGTTATCTTGGTCTTCGCCTGCCTGACCAGTGGCACCGCCTGGGCATTCCCACCACCGCCCTGGGCGTGGATACCAGCTGGCTGCGCGACAGTTATGGCCGCTTCCAGCATGAGCCCGAGTATCAGCGGGAATATCACCAAGGGGCCAGCCTGGTGCGCCTTTACCTTGACGATCTCACCGGGCAGGGCACCATAGCGTATTGGGACCGGGCTGCCAGGGCCTATCGAACTATCGAGGACGAAATGACCTTTACCACGCACCCCTCGTCGCTGACTTGGGTATGGGCCCGGCAGGGAGGCCGCCGATGAGTTTGCACAGCGAAGCGGTAACACCAGTTGACGGCTATGCAGAGACCGCCTACCGCGCCGATGTCATCCCAGAGCAGAGCTATGCCCCCAAAAACGAGATGCTGCGCGGTCGCATCCTCGAGGCTCGCCTGCCCTGGGGCAGCTATGTGGGGGTTAACCCCACCACTTACCAATATTCCGATCTTTGGTTTAAAGAGTACCAGCACATTGGTGAGGAATATCATGATTATACCATGATCAATGAGTCGCGCTGGTCCAAGCGAGTCGACGAAAATGCTAACGATTTATATCGTATAGTTAGGTTCGTTTTTATTCTTTTCTCCCATGGTTTCAGTTTTACTGGCGGGGGGGGGGTGGATGTTCACTGGAATAGCCTTCGCTACAGCTATTCTAGGAGGATTGGCAACTCTTGTTTATGGTAACGATGAGTTTCCTTGGATTTTGGTAAAGCTTGTATTTTGGATGGTTATTTTATGTGGCATTGCCACTGTTTTTCGACACCTCTGGGAAAAACATGAAATAAAATTCTATAGAAATAACCGGAACTGGTCGGATGATTATGCTTTCTGTCGGCGCACCGGCATGGTCAAGACGGATATCGGCGACTTTCCCTTCTACGAATTCGATGCCTATATCGAGATGACCGTGGGCACCCAGGGTTCTCAGTTTCATTCTTTCAAGCTTATCCATCGCTACCCCCACCGCAGCCGTCTTCCGCATACCAAGCACCCGCTGGAGTTCAGCTTTACCGTAGACGGCAGCATCGCCCAGCGCTACGCCGCCTGGGATATGCTGCAGCGCTATATGGATGTCTCCCAGCCGCTGCCGGATGTGCCGGAACTCGAACCCTTCCGTCATCTCGACCCGACCACCAAGGCCTATGACGAGGCGGGCAAGCGGGGCCGCCCCGCCACCTATTGGCGCGACCTCTACGCCAACAGCAGTGACGCGGAACTCAAGGCGCTGCGCGAAGCCCACCGTGCCGAGGTGGACGGTACCGCCTGGGGTGGCCGCCCGGACTTGATGGAGCTGTCGGTGCCCAACTACCGCGAGACCCGCAAGGGCGAACCGGAGGACGTCAACGCCTTTGGTCGCTTCCCCTGGAAAGCCGGCAAGTTCCTCGACCGGCCCGAAGCGACACCACCCGCGGACTCGCCAGAGCCGCAAGAAGACAACAATCGCTCACGCTAATACCTGGCAAAAACGGCCGATACTGAGGCCCCCACAAGGGGCTCCCTGGGTCGCTTTATCTTTGGCTTTTGAGTGCACTCATGCGATACCCGCCAGGGAAGGCACGGTTGGCCTGCCCCGGCGGTAGCAGCCTATCTAAATGTGGCTTTGGCCACTCCGGAAGCGATCTTCCCTTTTTAGATACTGCTTCTGCATATCCCTGGCCTTTCTTCCCCTCTATCCCTATTTCTACGACTTCTGCCGCAAGCGCACCGGCCAGGAGTGCCAGACAGTACTAGTGCCTTGGGAAGACGTAATCGCCCTGGCGGTCTTCAACCCCAGCGTGAGCGCCGGGGCTGTCACCGGCTTCGGCTGGAACTTCGCCCTGCTGCCGCCCGACCCCGAGCGGCCGGGTTACACTCTGCCCGGGGCCGGCATTGTCGTCGGTGTGGGCGGCCTGCCCGGGGCGCTGGCTCAGTGGGAGTACATCCGCCGCTTCATGGAGGAAGGCCCCGAGGCCATCACGCCTTCGGCCCGGGAGTGGGGCCTCGAGTGGTACGACGCCTACGTGGCTCGGGAAAAGGCAGAATGTGAGCGCACCAACGACATGGCTCGCTGGCGGCGCTTCCGTCGCAAGCGGCTGTGGGAGCACGCCCGTTTCGCTCACTGGTACACCGAATATCGCATGAAGCACGTGCTGCCCAAGGCGGTACCCAAAGACTGGTTGGCCGAGTGGTCCAAGCCACTGCCCCGGGAGCAGTGGGCCAAGCCTCCCCGTCAGCTTGCCGAACTCAGCAAGCAGTTGCGCGCCGCCTACCAGCGCGGCGAGAAGTTCATCGAGATGGGTGATATCGAGAAGCGCTACGGCGTCGAGGTGCCGCCGTCGCCGCGCACGGCTTACCGCACCCTGCCGTTTGCGGCCAACGTGGCCTGACGAGTTGCTGCTATTGCGGCCCGGTATTGGCTGATGGTCTCAAGTGGTGAACGAGGGGACCTGAGACCTGTATGCCGACGCTACTACTTGACCATAAAAAACCCGGCCGCTGGGCCGGGTTCTTCATCGACGCTTCCTTATCAAACCACCCTTGGGCTTCCTGCCCAAGCATCCTTGGTTTTGAGCGTTCCTTTGCTCGATCTTCCTTGCTGGGCTGTCCCTTGCCCGATGTGTTCAGCATGGCAGGCATGAGCCCTGAATGACTTAACCTGAGATAGATAAAAGGAAAAAATTTCAGAAGGCTGCCGCGTTCTGCATCTGTCGTTGCCAAGGGGGTGAGGTTTCATTCTGCCAGGCGGGGCGTGCTAAAGTGATCCGCAACGAAAAGCCCGGCCTTTCGGCCGGGCTGTATCTTCGCTTCCTTACTTCCACCTCGAGCATCCTTCCGCTCAAGCATCCTTGGACAGTGAGCCTTCCTGACTCGGTCATCCCTGGCTGAGCCTCCGTGCTCAGTACGCTTTTACTTTGCCAACTAACGGTGCTGGGTGACGTTAACCTGCGTCAAGCTGTGCGTAAGAGATTGACGACATATTTTGTAAGATATTGCTTACAAGGCCATTGCCTGCCATGGCTATGTTCGCTTCGGGACAGCCGTTGGCCTCATGCAGGGGCTGGCAACCGCCTTGAATCGTTCACCCGAACTGAGGTTTCGACGTCGTCCCATGACGTTCGTGTCAGGAGTGCTTGTTGCTGATGGTTGTCACCGTGAGCCAACCGGAAGGCGGCGACGACTTGAGAAAGGCGTTCAGCCTGGCTGCTCAGGCTCGCTGCGGCGGCAGCGGATTCCTGTACCAGTGCGGCATTCTGCTGCGTCATGTCGTCTAGCTCGGCGACCGAGTCGTTGACCGACGTAAGCCCAGATGACTGTTCGCTGGTAGCCGCGCTGATTTCTCCGATGATGTCGGTGACACGCTGCACGCCCACGACGATTTCATTCATCGCCTCTCCGGTGTCTTTTACCAGCCTGGTTCCGCTCACCACCTTTTCGCTCGAGCTGCCGATCAGCGTCTTGATTTCGTTGGCGGCGTCGGCGCTGCGCTTGGCCAGCAGCTGCACTTCCCCGGCAACTACTGCGAAACCGCGACCATGCTTGCCGGCGCGGGCCGCTTCTACCGATGCATTCAGCGCCAGAATATTGGTTTGAAAGGCGATGGCATCGATGACACCGATGATCTCGGTGATCTTTTGCGAGGATGCTTCGATCTCTCCCATGTTGGCCACCACCTGATCGACGATATCCCCGCCGCGCGCTGCTGCACTCGCCGCCGCGGAAGCAAGCTGATCGGCCTGACGTGCGGAGTCTGCGGTTTGGCCAACTGTAACGGTCAACTGCTCGGTGGCAGCGGCAGTGCGTTGCAGATTGTCTGCGGTCGTTTCGGTGCGAGTGCTGAGATCGTGGTTGCCTGAGGCAATCTCACTGGAAGCTACGCTGATCGATTCGGTGGATTCCCTTATCTGGCCGATGATCTCGCGCAGGGTCAGGACCATTTGGCGGACGCTCATGTTGAGCGAGTCCCGGTCGTTTTTCGCTATCGTGAAGTCGGTGCTGAGATCACCTTCGGTGACCCGTTTCATCGCCTTGCGAATATTGTCCGGTTCGTCGCCAAGCTCACGCCAGACGGCATTGATGACGAGGTAGGAGGCAAGTCCGAGTACCAGCAGCACGGCCAGGCCGGTCAGCAGATTGACCAGCAGCGATGTGGTTATGCCGCGGTCTGCTTCCGCCTGACGGTCCAGGGTGGCTTGCATGGCATAGGCCATTTCCGAGTCGACGAGCTCTGCCAGGCTGGATTGTGCCGCCTGCATCTGGGCAATCTGGTTGCCCAACTCGCCCACCCCGAGCATGGCGCGGGTGGCGCCGAGCGCGGCTGACTGGTAGTCGTCGTAATAGGCTGTGAGCTGGTTGGCAATCTCCTGCTTTCCGGCTATCTCGGCGACTCTTTGGATATGGTAAAAAACCTGTTGATTCAGTGCTTCGACCAGATCCAGGGCGTCAATGTCGCCTTCGGCCGCGGCAGCTTGAAGCTGAGTACGGAAGGCGTCGATATGACGATCGATCTGATTGATTTCCAACATATAAGGGTTATCGATATCCCTCAGACGCTCGATGGAAGAAGAGGTGTTCGTTCCCACCAGGTAGCTGAAGCTGATGCCCACCAGGAAGATCAGCGCGGCGCTGAGTGGCAGCATCCATATCTTTGTGCGTATTTTCATGAATCGCCTCATGCCTATGAATGAAAAAACCGGCCCTTGCTGGGCCGGTGAGCATCCATCAATTCAGGTCGAGAAGCAGTTTGACCGATGAATCAAGGGCCGATCTTTCTATGTACCCAATGGCACGCGGATCCTCTGCCACGGCACGCTTGACGGCATTCGAATCGGGCAGCTGGGTGGGAGCCTGTGACTGACCTGAGAAGACGATCCGAGCCCAGGTCGATTTCACCTGGGCAACATTGCGACCGGTGGCTTGCTGGTAGAAGGCAGCATAGAGCGGGCTGTTTTCGGGCAGGTCGTACAGCGTGCCGCTATTGGTCTTGCCCAGGTAGATGTCAGCCACTTGCGCCTTGCTCAGGGGCGACGCTGAAGGATGCCCAACCACCACCAGGTCGGCGGCTATGGCGAAGCTGGAGAAAGCGAAAAGAAGCAAGGCAATGACGATGGCTTTACTGGTTTTCATGTCAGCTCCTTAAAAGATGAAGTCGAGGGCGATGCTGTAAACCTGGGTGGTCGGCTGACCCAGCTGGTGTTCCAAATTGCCGATAAACTGGTCACCAACGCCGCCACTCACTTCTTCCACCTGAGCCTTGACTGCCAGGTTTCTGGCCACATCCCAACGAGCCCCGATAGCCGTGGTCTTACGGGTATCCATGGAACTCGGATAGCCTTCACCTTTAGGGGTGAACTCCGAATAAGTGGCATAAGGCATCACGCTGCCGAAACGGTAGCCTGCGGTGAGATAGAAGGCTTCGCTGTCCAAGGCACCATCTTCGACACCACTTGCATCCCAGCGACGCCAGATATGTTCGGCCATGCCAAGCAGGCTGCCGTTATCGTATTGGATGCCCGCGCTGTAGAAATTGTCATTACCGCTGTTAACGGCTCGCCCCATGCTGATGATTTCGACGTCGCGCATATGGGTGTAGCCGACGCGGCCGGTCCAGTCGCCCCGTTGCAGAGAAACATTCGCCGAGTAGAGGCTGTCGCTCTGCTCGTCGGTTTCAAAAAAGTTGGGGCCAATGGCGAAATATTTCTTGTTGCCTGTGGCCTCGCCGCCGGAAAGCTGAACTGTGGCGTTGTAATCGCCAATAGAGAAGCGAGACACGCTCTGCAAGCCGTCAAAGGAGGTGTTCAGGAAGTTGCCGTAGACTTCCACCGGCGTGCGCAGCCAGTGCTGGGCGTAACCCACATGGCGGAAGTCGGAGAGGAAGAAAGTAGGCACGAGCATACGCCCGGCCCTCAGGCTGGTTCCGTCGATCACATCTGCTTGGAGGAACAGCCACTCGAGATCCAGCGAAGAGTCGCCGTCGCGGCGGCTGATATAGCCCTGCGTTACGGCCGAGAAGGTTTCATTGAAGGTTACGTTGGCCTGCAGGCCCAGGCGGCTGTCGACGCCCCAATCGCCGTCGGACTTGGTGGCGCCTTTATCCTGGCGCAGGCTGCTGCGGTACTGGGCATCGTCGGTGTCGGTGGTGACATAACCGAGGGTGCCGAAGCCGCTGACGCGAACATCGGGAGCTGCCACGGCATGGGAGCTACCCACTGCAAGGGCGATAGCGGTCAGAGGGACAAAGAGGGCGCGCTGTAACTTCATCATGGTTTCCTGTAGGGCGGGATGCGGTCAAACAACCGTTTGGACAAGGGTTGCGATGAGGATATCGGCCGCGGGTAAGGAAACTTAAGTTAGGAAGTGACAGCTAGATCGCTGACATGATGTGGATCATGCCAAGGCCGCATCAAGGCCCGAACGGCAGCACGGCGGCGTACACCGCAAAGTAGTGGCAGATGCTGCCGCCGAGCACGAACAGGTGCCAGATGGCATGGTTGAAGGGGATGGCACTGATGGCGAAGAAGATGACGCCCAGGGTGTAAGTGATGCCGCCGGCAACAAGCAGGGCGATTCCGGCCGTGGGCAGGTTGGCGCTCAGCGTGTCGCCGGCAAAGACGATCAGCCAGCCCATGACCAGATAGATCGCTACCCGCAGCACGGTGAAGCGGTGCGGCCAGGCGAGCTTGCAGGCGATGCCGGCCAGCGCCAGGCCCCAGACGATGGCGAACAGCGTCCAGCCGGTGGTGCTGCGCATGTTGACCAGCAGAAAGGGGGTGTAGGTGCCGGCGATCAGCAGGTAGATGGCGCAGTGGTCCAGATGCTGAAACAGGCGCTTGAGCCGCGGATGGCGAACGCCGTGGTAGAGCGTCGAAATGCTGTAGAGCAGTACCAGGGTCACGCCATAAAGGCTGATGCCGACGATCTTCCACGGGTCGACATGGGCAGCCATGCTGGCAATTACCAGCAGCACGATCACCCCGATCAGGCTCAGCACCGCGCCAACCCCGTGACTGATGCTGTTGAGCAGTTCCTCGAAGAGGTGGTGGCGATGGCCGCCCGATCGTTGCGTTGCTGGCATTAGGCTCATTTCCGTCTGGAGTGCCCTGATGCCTCGGCGGCTCAGGGCTTGCGTTCGATATCCACGTCGCTGGCCTGGGTGAAGTCGCCCAGAGCCATCATGTGGCCGAGCTTGCCCGCCTTGGTGGAGAGATATTGCTCGTTATGAGGATTGAGACCCGTGGTCAGGGGTACACGTTCCGCAATGGTGACGCCGGCCTGGGTCAATGCATCGACCTTGCGCGGGTTGTTGGTCATCAGCCTCAGGCTCTGGATGCCCAGATGCTGGAGCATCGGCACGCAGAGGTCGTAGCGGCGCAGGTCGGCACCGAAGCCCAGTTGCTCGTTGGCTTCCACGGTGTCGGCGCCCTGATCCTGCAGGTGGTAGGCACGAATCTTGTTGAGCAGGCCGATGCCTCGCCCTTCCTGGCGCAGATAGAACAGTACGCCGCGACCTTCGTCGGCGATGCGCTTGAGCGCTTCCTGCAGCTGGTAGCCGCAGTCGCAGCGCATCGAGAACAGGGCGTCGCCGGTCAAGCACTCCGAGTGTACCCGTCCGAGCACCGGCTTGCCGTCGGCCACGTCGCCCAGCGTCAGGGCGATATGATCCTTGCCGGTGGCCTCATCCTCGAAACCGTGCATGGTGAAGGTAGCCCAGGGAGTGGGCAGCCGGGAGGCGGCGATGAATCGAATCGTCACGGAGTACCTCGGTCAAGACCACGGCGATGCCGGAAGTGAATCACGCATTCTAGCAGCAATGCGTCCTGCACTCATTATCGCGACCTTGGCCTCGGTCAAGCCTCGTGAAAAAGGATGCGCTACAATGTGGCGACATTTCCTGTGGATGACTGCCTGCATGGATCTCAAGAACGATCGTTTTCTGCGCGCCCTGATGCGACAGCCGGTAGACCGCACCCCGGTGTGGATGATGCGCCAGGCCGGACGCTACCTGCCGGAGTACCGCGCTACCCGCGCCGAAGCCGGTGATTTCATGGACCTGTGCCGCAACCACGACCTGGCCTGTGAAGTGACCTTGCAGCCGCTGGAGCGCTATCCGCTGGATGCCGCCATTCTGTTTTCCGACATTCTCACCATCCCCGATGCCATGGGGCTGGGGCTCTACTTCGAGACCGGAGAGGGGCCCAAGTTTCGCAAGCCGGTGCGCACCGCCGAAGACGTGGCGGCACTGAGCGTACCCGACGCGGAGCGCGACCTGGACTACGTGATGCGGGCGGTGTCGACCATCCGCCGCGAGCTGAACGGTCGTGTGCCGCTGATCGGCTTCTCGGGTAGTCCCTGGACGCTTGCCACCTACATGGTAGAGGGCAGCTCGAGCAAGGACTTCCGCCACGTGAAGACCATGCTCTACGACACGCCCAGCGTGATGCACGACCTGCTCGACATGCTGGCCACGGCGGTGACCGAGTACCTCAATGCTCAGATTCGTGCCGGCGCCCAGGCGGTACAGATCTTCGATACCTGGGGCGGAGCGCTCTCCACGCCGGCCTATCTCGAGTTCTCGCTGCGCTACATGGAGCAGATCGTTGCCGGCCTGATTCGGGAACATGACGGACGCCGCGTGCCGGTGATCCTGTTCACCAAGAATGGCGGCCAGTGGCTCGAGGACATCGCCCTGGCGGGGCCGGATGCCGTGGGCATCGACTGGACCACGGAGCTGTCCGATGCCCGCGCCCGTGTGGGCCACAAGGTGGCGCTGCAGGGCAATCTCGACCCCAATGTGCTGTTCGCCCGCCCTGCGGCCATTCGCGCCGAGGTGGGACGTATCCTGGACAGTTACGGTCACGGGCCGGGGCATGTGTTCAACCTGGGCCACGGCATCAGCCAGTTCACCGATCCGGACAATGTCACCGCCTTCATGGAGGCGCTGCACGAACTGAGCCCGCGCTATCATCGAGCCATCCAGCACCACAATGCCTGAAGTCTACTTGCTGCGCCGCTGGCACGACCGACACCGCCTGTGGGCGGTGTTGGCCGGGCTGGCTGCAATGGCCATTGCAGTCGGCAGCTTGACCCCAGGCAGCGAGATGCCCACCAACCTGCCGTGGGACAAGTTCAACCACTTCGTCGGCTATGCCGGCCTGGCGGGGCTGGTCGGCCTGGCCGGGCTACCGCTGGTGCGCACCTTCGTCTTCGTGGTGCTCTACGGTATCTGCATCGAATACCTGCAGATGCCCGTGCCCGGGCGTAGCGGCGGCGACTGGGCCGATATTCTGGCCAATACCTTGGGCGCGGCTACCGCCGTACTGGTACTGGCAGGCTTGCGACGGTTCCTGCTGCGGTAGTGACCTGCGGCACTTGAGCGGCCAATCGACGACGCCCCCCCAAGTGCCATGGCGGGCGGGGGGGGGTTTTGGGGCTGACACGCGTAAAGTAGCGCGGCGGGCGCGCTG
>NZ_JBYCKL010000077.1:0-24483 GCF_057473365.1 Halomonas sp. TH-94 | reverse complement strand
GCTGCTTGGCAGGGTCGTCGAGCTGATCCTGGATGCTGGTGAGATCCATGGGGATGTCGCCCCCATAGGCAAAGCCCAGCGGCTCCAAGGTGTGCATGATCGACAGCTTGGCATGGTTGCGCTCGGCAATCTGCAAGGCGCGTTCGAGCACCCTATGGGAATCCTTGGTCAGGTCGACGGCGACCAGGATGTGGCGGTACTCATTGCTCATGGCAGGCTCCTGCGAAACGGCACGATATGATTGATATGCCTTAACTCTAGGACGACTGACGATGCAAGACAACGACTTGCGTCAAGAATCGGGAGATTGCGATGGTCTGGGTAATAATCGTGGCGGTACTACTGCTTATGGTTTCGCCGGTGATGTGGCTCAAGCCCAGCGCCCGGCAGCGCCGCGTTGCCCCGCTGCGGAGTGCAGCGATGAAGGCGGGGGTCAAGGTGGTGTTGGAAAAACCGCCGCTGCACGGCATCGAGACGGCCATGCCGGGCTATCGTTGGTCCTATCCCAGTGAGGCGCCCGGGCCGCGTTTCGTGCTGGTGCGATCGGGAGAGGCCAGCGAGGTGCTGAAGCCCTTTGTGGCCGACTGGCGCTGGCGCGTCGAACCGCTGCGAGCCCTGCCTCCCGCCGCTCACGAGCCGCTCGAGGCGTTGCTGACACGTCTGCCACAGGATGCGCTCGTCGTCGAGTCCAGCGAGACAGCCATCACCTTATGGTGGTGGGAGTCACAGACGGCCGAGCGCTTCCTGACCTACGTCGAGGACTTCCGCAAGCTGCGGGATGCGCTGGCCGGACATGCCGACCAGCGTGGTGGGAAGCGTGCCTTCGGCGAGATTACACACCGCGAGTAGGTACGACCTTCTCCCTAGCGCGGGCGGGCGCCTCAGCCGTCGCTCTCCTTGGTCTGAATGGCAAGGCCATTGTTCTCGATGTGTTCCAGAAGGGCGTCGAGCTGCTGGATTTCCGCTTCGCTGAGGCCGCCCAGCATTTCTCGCCTTGCCTGGGTGACCACTTCGTCTATCTGCTCGAGCAGCGGCGTGGCAGCCTGGGTGAGAAATACGCGCTTGGTGCGTCGGTCCTGTTCGCAGGGACAGCGTTCGATCAGGCCCTGCTCCGAGAGTTGATCCAGCGTACGGACCAGAGAAGGCGCCTCGACGCCAATCGCACGGGCCAGGTCGCACTGCGGCTGCCCGTCACCCAATCGCCAGAGATGATACAGCGTGATCCAACGCGTCTGGGTCAGCCCCAGCGGTGCGAGTCGCCGGTCGATGATGGCGCGCCACAGGCGGGGCAGGCGAGACAGTCGGAAGCCGATGTTCTGATGCATGGGACTCCGCATATATAGTTGATTTTGTCGAATTGTCCGGACCCCTTGCGTGTAATGCAAATTGTCTCGTCCCGTGATGCTACGGTTATTTGATTATCGCGCTAAGCGTTTGGTTCCCTCGCTTCCTTCAGAGCCCTGTTTGCCCTGTCAGGACGACGGGTGCGCTGCGCCAGAAATGGCGCGAGCAGCTATGCTTTCTGCCAGACATGATTTCGCTTTCTCTCCCTCGCTTCAAACCGGCAGGGACAAAACGTCTTGGGGGGCTTGACGTGCCGGCTGGAGTACACCAAGCTTTCCGGAATCAAACGGCCGTATGAAATCTGGCACTCCTCCAACGCCAACCTCTGTGTGGAGATTCGTGGATGATCTATCAAGGCAACGCCATCACGGTGGCCCGCGGTACCAAGAACGGGGGCGACGATGTCGCCATGCTCACCTTCGATCTACAGGGTGAATCCATCAACAAGCTGTCCAGCACCGTGGTCGCCGAGCTCGACGAGGCAGTCCAGGCGATTCGCGGCGAGAGCGGCCTCAAGGGGCTGGTGATCGGTAGCGCCAAGGATGCCTTCATCGTCGGTGCGGACATTACCGAATTCCAGGCCATGTTCGGCAAGGGAAGCGACTTTCTCGAATCCATGCTGATGAAGGTGCACGACATCTTCAACGCCATCGAGGACCTGCCGTTCCCCACGGTCACGGCGATCAACGGTCTGGCGCTGGGTGGCGGCTGCGAAGTCACGCTGACCACCGACTTCCGCGTCATGGGCGAAAAGGCAAAGATCGGTCTGCCCGAAACCAAGTTGGGCATCCTTCCCGGCTGGGGTGGCTGCGTGCGCCTGCCGCGCATGATCGGCTCGGACAATGCCGTCGAGTGGATCGCCGGTGGCACGGAGAACCGTGCCGATGCCGCGCTCAAGGTTGGGGCGGTGGATGCCGTGGTGCCGAACGATCAGCTCGAGGCGGCAGCGCTCGACATCCTGGCGCGTGCCAACGCCGGTGAGCTGGACTACCAGGCGCGCCGGGCCGAGAAGACCGGGCCGCTCAAGCTCAATGCGATCGAACAGATGATGGCCTTTGAAACCGCCAAGGGCTTCGTGGCCGGCAAGGCGGGGCCGCACTATCCGGCACCGGTCGAGGCGATCAAGGTGATCCAGAAGGGCGCCGGCGAGGAGCGCACCCGCGCCCAGGCCATCGAGGCCAAAGCTTTCGTCAAGCTGGCCATGACCGATGTGGCCTTCAATCTGGTCGGCCTGTTCATGAACGATCAGGTGGTCAAGAAGAAGGCCGCCAAGTTCGAGAAGCAGGCCCGCGAGGTCAAGCAGACCGCCGTGCTGGGCGCCGGCATCATGGGCGGCGGCATTGCCTACCAGAGCGCCTCGAAGGGCACGCCGATCCTGATGAAGGATATCAAGGATGAGGCCATCGAGCTGGGGCTCAAGGAGTCGCGCAAGCTGTTTGCCAAGCAGGTGGAGCGTAGCAAGCTCACCACCGAGCAGATGGCCGAGAAGCTGACGCTGATCCGCCCGACGCTCTCCTATGGCGATTTCGGCCACGTCGATCTGGTGGTCGAGGCAGTGGTGGAAAATCCCAAGATCAAGGATGCGGTGCTGACTGAAGTGGAAGGTCAGGTTGGTGAGGACACCATCCTCACTTCCAATACATCTACCATCTCGATTACCCGCCTGGCGCAGAATCTCAAGCGCCCCGAGAATTTCTGCGGTATGCACTTCTTCAACCCGGTGCACCGCATGCCGCTGGTCGAGGTCATTCGTGGCGAGAAAACCGGTGACGCTGCCGTGGCGGCCACCGTCGCTTATGCCCGCGCCATGGGTAAGACGCCCATTGTGGTCAACGACTGCCCCGGGTTCCTGGTCAACCGCGTGCTGTTCCCCTATTTCGGCGGCTTCAGCCTGCTGGTGGAGCAGGGGGCCGACTTCCAGCGTGTCGACAAGGTGATGGAGAAGTTCGGCTGGCCCATGGGGCCCGCCTACTTGCTCGACGTGGTGGGCATGGATACCGCCGTGCACGCCAATGAAGTGATGGCCGAGGGCTTCCCCGACCGCATGGCCCGCGATTCCAAGACCGCCATTCAGGTCATGTACGAGAACGAGCGCCTGGGCCAGAAGAACGACAAGGGCTTTTACGCCTACGAGGAAGACCGCAAGGGCAAGCCGAAG
The DNA here is from genome assembly GCF_057473365.1 of Halomonas sp. TH-94. Taxonomy (NCBI): domain Bacteria; kingdom Pseudomonadati; phylum Pseudomonadota; class Gammaproteobacteria; order Oceanospirillales; family Halomonadaceae; genus Halomonas; species Halomonas sp. TH-94. The sequence continues at coordinate 20,981 of NZ_JBYCKL010000077.1, read as the reverse complement.
AAGGTCAGCGACGACAAGGCCTATGAGCTGGTCAAGCAAGTGGTCGTCAGCGAGAAGGAGTTCTCCGACGAGGACATCATCGCCCGCATGATGGTGCCACTGTGTCTGGAGACGGTGCGCTGTCTCGAGGACAACATCGTCGAGACCCCGGCCGAGGCCGACATGGCGCTGATTTACGGCATCGGCTTCCCGCCGTTCCGGGGTGGTGCACTGCGCTACATCGACGCCATGGGTGTGGCCGAGTTCGTCAAGCTGGCCGAAGGCCTGGCCGAGGAGCTTGGCCCGCTCTACGCGCCTACCGACAAGCTGCGCAAGATGGCAGAAGCCGGCGAGCGTTTCTATTCCACCCAGGCCCAGAGCTGAATCCACCACGAGCAGGAGGTGAGTTGATATGAGTTTGAATCCGAGAGACATCGTGGTGGTCGACGGCGTGCGTACTGCCATGGCCAAGGCCAAGAACGGCGCTTTCCGCAACGTGCGAGCCGAGAACCTCTCCGCCGCGGTGATGCAGGCACTGTTCGATCGCAATGCCGGTCTCGACCCGGCCGAAGTCGACGACATCATCTGGGGCTGCGTCAACCAGACCCTCGAGCAGTCGATGAACATTGCGCGCAATGCAGCGATCATGACCGGTATTCCGCGTACGGTGCCGGCCCAGACGGTCAACCGTCTGTGTGGGTCCTCGATGACGGCACTGCATATCGCCGCGGCCAACATCAAGGCGGGTATGGGGGACTTCTACGTCATCGGTGGTGTCGAGCACATGGAGCATGTGCCCATGGCTCATGGGGTCGACGTCAATCCCGCTGCCAGCAAGTATGCCGCCAAGGCTGCCATGATGATGGGCCTGACTGCCGAACTGCTGGGCAAAATGCACGGTGTCACCCGCGAGGAGCAGGACAAGTTCGGCGTGCGTTCCCACCAGCGCGCCGCTGCGGCCAGCGATCAAGGCTACTTCGATAATGAAATCATCGGAGTCGAAGGCCACGATGAGCGGGGCTTCCGCAAGTTGGTCAAGCATGACGAGGTGATTCGTGTCGGCGCCAGCCTGGAGGACATGGCCAAGCTCAAGCCGGTATTCGACCCGCGCAGCGGCACGGTGTCGGCAGGCACCTCCTCGGCGCTCTCCGTTGGCGCTTCCGCCATGGCGGTGATGAGCTACGAGCGGGCACGCGCCTTGGGGCTCGAGCCCATTGCCAAGGTGCTCTCCACCGGCGTGGCGGGCTGCGACGCTTCGATCATGGGCTACGGTCCGGTGCCGGCCTCGAAAAAAGCGCTCAAGGCTGCCGGGCTGTCGTCTCAGGACATCCAGACCGTCGAGCTCAACGAAGCCTTCGCCGCTCAGGCGATCCCGGTGCTCAAGGATCTGGGTTTCCTCGACGCCATGGACGAGAAGGTCAACCTCAACGGCGGGGCCATCGCCCTGGGCCACCCGCTGGGCTGCTCCGGGTCGCGTATCTGCACCACGCTGCTCAACGTGATGCGTCAGCAGGACACCACGCTGGGACTCGCCACCATGTGTATCGGCATGGGGCAGGGCGTGGCAACGGTCTTCGAGCGCTTGAAGTAAGCCTGAAGCAGGCCCCTGCTTGGCCAACGGCCCCGCCCTTTCGGGCGGGGCCGTTTTGTTTGCTGCGTTGACGCCCGGATCGCCGAACAATAAGATGCATTTGTTTTGCATCTTATTAAATCCACTGCGAGGGGGCTACCATGGGGCTCAAGCAACTGTTCAAGAGAGACAAGTCGGAAGACAAACAAGCCGTACAGACATTCGAGCCGGGAGCGTCGACATCAGCGGCTGCGGACGTCAGCCCAGGCGAGCCTGCCAGCGCCGACGCCGCAAAGAAGAAAAAGCACGGAGAGCCAGGAGTCTGCTGCGGGTCGTGCAGCAACTGACTCGTCTGCGAGCGGTAAACAACGGACATGTCCCTTCGGGCATGTCCTACAGCACTCCCGCTTCGAGCCCCGCTGCCAGATAGAGCCCCAGCTCCTCTACCTGCTCGATGAATCCCTCTTGCCATTCGCCACGCAGGACTAGTGGCTCCTGCGCCCAGCGCCAGCGCAGTCCCGTAACGATGCCTTCGACAGCCCTGCGTGTACCTGTGCCGTCATGGCCTGCTCGCACGTAGAGCGCACAGGGCAGGCCCTGCTTCTCCTCGAGTAGGCTGTAGTAGCTGCGATCGAAGAAGTCCTTCAGTGCGCCGCTCATGTAGCCGAGGTTCTCGGTGGTACCGAGCAGGATGGCATCGCAACCCAGCACGTCATCCGGGCCCGCTTCCAGCGGCGCTTTCACGATGACTTCGACGGCATCGATATCGTCATGCTTGGTGCCGCGCTCCGCGGCGTCGCGCAGGCGTTGGGTATTGGGTGAGGGCGCATGGGCCACAATCAGCAAACGTTTCATGTTTGACAGTCTAACGGCTTTTTCCGACGCTGTTTCAGTCCCTTCCGCTTTTCAACAGACTGGAGGATTCACGCATATGGCCTTTGCACTCTCGAGTATGCAGATGAAAAGTTCGGCCTTCGATGCACATGGCGCCATACCCACCAGGTATACCGGTGAGGGGGAGGATCTCTCGCCGCCGCTGAGCTGGAGCGACGCCCCTGAGGGCACCAAGGGCTACGCAGTCATCTGCCATGACCCGGATGCACCGCTGGTTCAGCATGGCAGCTACGGTTTCGTCCACTGGCTGCTCTACAACTTGCCGGGCTCCACCACCAGCCTGGATGAAGGCGCAAACGATGGTACACGTGGTAACAACGACTTTGGCAAAGTGGGCTACGCTGGCCCCATGCCGCCGGAGGGCCACGGCGTCCACCACTACTACTTCTGGATTCTTGCCCTCGACAAGCCGACCGACCTACCTGAAGGACTGGGGCTGGCTGAGCTGCTTAAACAGCTGGAGCCGCACCTGCTGGGCATGAATCGGCTGATCGGTACATATCAGCGAGGTTGATGCATTTGGTCGGGTGAGGATGGCAGCGTTCCGGCTGGCTTTTCCTGCACGGGGACGGCGTTCTCCGTGCATGCCCGGCCTCGGTGCCAGCCTTGTTGGCTAGGCGAAGCGCTCCTCATCGTGCGCAAAAGCTCATTCCAAGTTTTTGAATGTCCCCTCCTTTATCGAAGTCACTTACGGTTAATTTTCTTGTCGTAATAGGCCGATACAAACTCACTTTGCATGCAAACGTTTCCGGGTCTAGGGTGGATCATGACCAGTCGGACGATTGGCCGTTTCGCTTTGATCAAGGAGGAGCATGCGATGAAAAATGACGTACAGGATTTATTCCCTACGCGATTGGAGCGCAAGTTGGGAATGTTCGAGCGTATCGACCCAGTGGTTTTTACCGAACGGGAAGAGCGCAGCGGTGGCCCGCTGAGCGAGGAGCAGGTCAGCGAATACGAACAGAAAGGCTTTCTCTCTTTCGAAGGCTTCTTCCCGCGCGAGGAGATGGATGCCTTCATTCAGGAGCTGAACGATTACGAGGAGGATGAGGATCTCAAGCTCTCGGAGGGCACCGTTCTCGAGCCGGGGCGGCAGGAAATTCGTTCCATCTTCGGCATTCACGAGATTTCCGAGCGCTTCAGCCGCCTGACACGTGATCCGCGGCTATTGGCCATGGTCGAGCAATTGCTGGGTAAAGGCATCTACATTCACCAGTCGCGAATCAACTACAAGCCCGGTTTCAAGGGTAAGGGCTTCGACTGGCATTCCGATTTCGAAACCTGGCACAGTGAGGATGGCATGCCACGCATGCGCTCTCTGAGCTGCTCTATCGTGTTGACCGATAACGGGGAGTTCAATGGCCCTTTGATGCTGATCCCCGGCTCGCACAAATACTTCATTCCGTGTGTTGGGCGCACGCCCACGGATAATTACAAGGAGTCGCTGAAGAGCCAGGATGTCGGGGTGCCTGACAATACCAGCCTGCGAAAGCTGATGCTCGAGGGCGAAATCGAGGCGCCGAAAGGAGCGGCAGGTACGCTCGTGATGTTCGAGTGCAATACCATGCACGGGTCCAACATGAACATGTCCTGCTGGCCGCGCAGCAATCTCTTTTTCGTCTACAACAGCGTCGAAAACGGTCTGGTCAATCCTTTTTGCGGCAATCGTCCGCGCCCCGAGTTCCTGGCCAATCGCACCGACTGGACGGCGCTCAAACCTGTCGACTGATCGAACAGCGACCGGATGAGCGTCTATCCTCGCAGGTCGTCGAGTGAGTCATCGCACCGGTCAGGTGAGGCCTGACCGGTGCCTCAGCGATGTGCGCTCAAACGCAGTCGCACGTAATCGGCCGTCCAATTGCCATGTCTGTCACGCAGGCTAGGGGCCAGTAGCGCCAAGGCATCGTTCAGCACGGCCTCGCGTATCTCTTCATCCAACCCATGCAGAAAGGGATTGGCGAAGGTATCAAGCCATCCGGCCATACCCGTCGGCAAGCGAGTCGGGCGCGGGATGAGTTCGATGGAGTCGACCGTGAATCCCGCCGTCTGCATGGCCTCGGCATACTCTTCGGGTGCAGGGAAAAACCACGGATAGCGGGCCTTGCCGCTGATGCCGCGCGCCTGCAGAGCCGCCAGCAGGGCAGTGCAGATCGCCGCCACGTTGCCATGCCCGCCAAACTCGGCGACGAAGCGTCCATTCGGCTTCAGTGCCCGATGAATACTAGCCAGCACGGCTTCGTGATTGAGCATCCAGTGCATGGCGGCGTTACTGAATACGGCATCGAACTCATGCTCGAAAGCCAAGTTGTGGGCATCCATGAGGCGAGCGTCCAGCCCTCGTGCCTTGGCGGCTTCGATCATGTCGGGCGCTGCATCGACGCCGACGACCGTGGCGCCCGAGCGGGCCACGATTTCAGTCAGGCTACCGTCACCGCAGCCCAGATCGAGAATGCGCTCGCCGGGCCGGGGGGCGAGCAGTTCGGCCACCGGGCCGCCCAGCTCGGCAACGAAATCGGCATGCCGGGCATAGTTGGCGGCGTTCCAGCTCTGGCCGGGGGCGTTATCAGGAACCTGGCTCATCTCGATACTCCATCTTGCAAGTGGGACATTGCCTGACACTCAACGCTATTGAAGCAAGGGAGCCTCTCCCCGGGCAGCCAGTTCCTGCGGCAACAGGGCGGCGTAGACTGCGGCATGGGTCGGTGTTGCCACGCCTACCGCTTGGCCAAGTCGCACCACTGCGCCATTCTGCGACTCAAGCTCGGAAGGTTCGCCGGCCATGATGTTGCGTTGCATGGACGAAGTGCTATTTGCCGGCATGGCATCGATGAACTGCATGGCGCGTTCCACGGCGTCGGCGGGGAAGGTCACGCCGTGTCCCTTGGCGACCTGGTCGATCTCTTCGAGCATCGCCTGGATCAGGGCGCGTGTTTCGGGCAACTGGCGGGTCACGCCAATGGGAGCCCGGCACAGACTGCCAATGCCGCTCATGGCGCAGATGAACAGGAACTTGCTCCATTGCGCGACGCGGATGTCGTCGGGTATCTCCGCACTGATGCCATGAGCTTTGTCAAAAACGGCCTTGAGACGCGCCGTGCGCTCACTGCTGTGGTTGTCCCGCTCGCCCAGGCGTACGAAAGGATCGACCCCGGCATGACGAATCAGCCCCGGCGCTTCGCGCCAAGCCAGAATACCGCAGAGGCCTTCCAGCACCGGTGAATCGCCCAATACTTCGGCCAGCGTATCTGCCGCCTCGACGCCGTTTTCCAGTGGCAGTACCGTGGTTTCGGGACCGATCAGTGGCCGTATCGCCTCTGCTGCCTCGCGCACCTGCCATGCCTTCACTGCCACTATCACGCAGTCCATGGGGCCCAGTGTAGCGGGGTCGTCCGTGGCCTGGACCGGGTTGATGGTTACATCTCCCTTGATGCTGCGTATCTGAAGTCCGTCGCGCTGCATGGCCTCTAGATGCTGGCCGCGGGCTATGAAAGTGACATCTTCTCCGGCTTCGGCCAGGCGCGCGCCGAAATAGCCGCCTACGCCGCCACTACCCATGATGGCGAACTTCATGCTGTCTCCTCGCTAACCGTTGCCGTTACTCGGAGCATAGCGGGAAGGCAGAGGGCGGCCAAGGCCGCGCAGCTCGACTACGCTGTGTACCAAGGTCGCCGCGGCGATTGCGCATGCTCTCCGGCTTCCCCTCAACGGCCGTCGCATCGCGCTACCGGACGATGCCGCCGGCTCCGGTCGTAACCTGTTCCAGCCTCCGAGACGAGTGTTGGCCGAAGTGCCCGGGCAGGCACTGATTGATGATTTCGGCTCAACTCGGCTCGCTAGGCTAGCCAACGAGCGAGCAAAAGCGTAAAAACGCAGCAACCCAAGGCCAGTCAGAGAGTATGCAATGCCAGTTTCCAGAATTACTGTCGTACTGATTCTGCTGCTTTTCTTGCACGGCTGCGCGGGGCGGGATACGCCGCCGCCCCCGGAGCAAGCTCCTTCCCCCGATAACGTTGAGCAAGCGCCGTCGTCACCTCCCGTTTCGGTGCTTGCCACCTCGCGTGAAGATCGTTTCTGGGTACCCCGCCACTTCACTTCGGAAGAGGACGAAGTTCACTATTACATCAGCCGCCTGGCCGACCGTCGCTTCATCGATGTGTATGGTGGTGATGAGCACCCACGGGTGTGGTACATCGCGGCGGAGCGCCTGGGGCAGATCGGCGAGCCGGCCATACCGCTGCTGTATGCCTTGATTGACTCAGGCGACCCGTACGAGCTGATGCTGCTGCTCTACTCACTGCAGCTGGCCACTCAGGATCCTCAGCTCATGGCTCAGACCGGCGGCGACTATGTCCGTCTTGCCGAGACGCTCAGCGAGCATGCCAATGCAGAGAATCGGGCCATAGCACTGGAGTGGTGGGAGCGTCACGGCTGGCGTTGGCAATGAAATGTCGCGACGATTCGCTGCCAGAGCGGCTTGCGGGCAGCCTTGGCCGGCGTCTGCTAAGGTCACGGCAGAGCCAGGCATGGCCTTGCCAAAGGGAGAGGGATTGATGGACCACTTCATGCAAGCGGCAATCGACGAGGCTCGTCACGGACTGACGGAAGGCGGCATTCCCATAGGTTCGGTGCTGGTACACGAAGGAAAAATCATCGGTCGCGGCCATAACCGGCGCGTTCAGTCGGGCAGCACCGTACTGCATGGTGAAATGGATGCGCTCGAGAATGCGGGCCGTTTAGCGGCATCGGTGTATCGCCACTGCACCCTCTACACTACGTTGTCGCCTTGCCCCATGTGTAGTGGCGCCATCCTGCTCTACGGCATCCCGCGGGTCGTCATCGGCGAGAACCGGACTTTTCTTGGCGAAGAGGAGCTACTGCGCTCACGGGGCGTATCGGTCGAGGTGCTTCAGCTCGAGGAGTGCATCGAGCTGATGACGCGCTTCATCGAAACGTCTCCCGAGCTGTGGAACGAGGATATTGGCGAATGAGCGCCTCGCTGTCATGAAACTGTCACACGACGGCTATACCGTTCGCCATCAGTAACCTGGGTGTCATGCATCCGTCACATTTCCATGCAGAGAGCAAAGCGGCCCTTTCATGTCGAAACCTCAATCTTCTTCCAGCGAAACGCAGCGCGCAGCACTGACACGTGAGCCGGTTAGAGAAGTACCGGCCTGGATGCGTGCCGTCTATGCCGGGGTTTGCCTGTATCTCTTTCTCGCCGCCCTGAACGTACTGGGCTCCGGGCTCGGCACCTTCGGTCGCGCCAGCGACTTCCTGACACAGCTCTTCGCCTATGGCGAAAACCCTTTTATCGCGTTGCTGGCCGGTGTGCTGGTCACGATGATCGTTCAGAGCTCCTCATTCACGTCGGCACTGATCGTGACTCTGGTGGCAACCGGTGAGATGACCCTCGGAACGGCGGTGTTCGCCATCATGGGGGCCAACATCGGCACTGCCGTTACCGGCGTGATCGTGGCGCTGGCCAACATGCGCATCAAGCGCAACTTCCGGCGTTCCTTCACCGCAGCGCTGATGCATGACTTCTTCAATATCCTCACCGTGCTGGTGGTGTTTCCGCTGGAATTCATCAGCGGCCTGTTTCACGAGGCCGGGCGTGGAATCTTCTCCCGTCTGGCCGGTTGGCTGGCCGAGCTGATCGGCCTGGAGGAAGTGGCGCGACCCAACAGCCCGATCAAACTCATTACTCAGCCGGTGGTGGATCTGTTCAATGCCATCGGTGGATGGCTGACGCCCACTCTGGCGGCTCAGGGGCTGCTGGTGGCCGGTCTGGGTTTGCTGCTGATGTTCATTGCCTTGATATTCATGGTACAGAACCTGCGTGGCGCCCTGCTGCGACACATGGACGGTCTGTTTCGCACCTATTTCTTCCGTAGCGACCTGCGTGCCTATGGGGTGGGCCTGGTGTCTACCGTGCTGGTGCAGTCGAGCACCATCACCAGCAGCCTGATGGTGCCCTTGGCCGGTGCCGGGGTAGTGCGCCTGAGGCGCGTGCTGCCGTTCATGATGGGTGCCAACCTGGGAACCACCGTGACCAGCGTACTGGCCGCTACCGCCAATCCGGTTGCGGCTGCGATGACGGTGGCTCTGTTCCACGTCATGTTCAACCTGACCGGCACCGCGATCTGGTGGCCGCTGCGTTATATTCCTCTTAAGGTGGCGACCTGGTACGGCAAGCTGGCAGCACGCCAGACTCGCTATGCCTTCGCTTTCCTCATCGGCGTGTTCCTGGTGATCCCGCTGCTGGGGATCGGTGCCGTCGAATTGTTCACGAGCCTGCGCTGAGCGCGCTGTTTCAGGAGTTTCTTCCATGTTTCGTCAGTTATTCAGCGCCCTGACCTCAGAGAACACCATCAATCTGGCTTTTGAGGACCTCACCCAGATGCTGCAGAACGGCGCCTGGATGTTCGACCGGGCCAATGAGGTATTGCACAGCTCCGTGCCCGCTGATGATGTGCGCGGTCCGCTTTACGAGCGGGACCGCATCATCAACGAACTGGAGCGCTCGATTCGGCGCAAGGTGTTGCGCCATCTGACCGTCAATCCCGGTCACGATGTGGCGATCTGTCTGGCCTTGATGAGTGTAGCCAAGGATGCCGAGCGCATTGGCGACTACTGCAAGAACGTCTTCGAAGTCGGGCATTTCTATCGCGAAGGCTTCCACGTCATCAAGTACCAGGAGCCGCTGGATCGCATCGCTCTCCAGGTCACCGACATGTTCGGCTTGGTCATCAAGGCGGCGCAGAAGTCCGATGAGGTCAGCGCCCGTAAGGCCTTGACGATGGCTCGTGAGGTGCGTTTGCACTGCGATCGCCTGATCGAGGAACTGTTCCGCGACGAGGACAAGGTGGAGTTTCACGAAGCCGTGGCCTATTCACTGCTGGCTCGACACTACAAGCGCGTAGCGGCGCACCTGGCCAATATCGCTACGGCAGCCTTGGGGCGTCTGGAGGATCTGGATTTCTATTCAGACGAGGACGAGTCCGACGCCTGAGGCGCCAGGCAGGTGGGCAGCGAGTCACGCAGCGAGCGAGGCAGGATGCCCAGGTCGGCGAAGGTACCCACGCCTTCGCCGACGGTATTGTCTTCGGCCATCATGAAGACCTGGTCGCGCGTCAACGGCGGGCCGGGCAGGGGATATGCCAGCAGCGCGGCCAGGTGCCACAGCGGGAAGGGCACTGGGAACAGCGGCCTTTCATGCTCGAGCTGCGCCTGCACCAGCTGCACGATATCGCGATAGCACAGCACGTCCGGGCCGCCCAGTTCGAACAGGCGGCGCTCCGGTGGCGACTCCCCCAGCAGGCGCACGATGGCGCGTGCCACATCCACGACATGAACTGGCTGCATGCGCGTTCGCCCGTGGCCGAACATGGGGATGGCGGGAAGCCTGGTAAGTTGCGCCAAGCGGCAGATAAAGGCGTCGTGAGGACCGAACATGACGCTCGGGCGCAGGATTACCGCTTTGGAGTACTCCTCGATCACTCTCGATTCGCCTCTCCCCCTTGCTCTTACATAACGTGAGCGCGAGGTGGGACTGGCACCGATTCCGGATAGCTGGACGAACGTCTCCACGCCCGCAGCCATGGCCACGCGGGCCAGGCGGCCGGCTCCTTCCACGTGAATGTCCTCAAAGCTGGCGCGTGAACTCTCCACATAGAGGCTGACGGCATTGACCGCGCCGGATGCCCCGTGGAGAGCCCGACGTACGTCGTTGTCGCTGCCGATATCGGCAGCGATGGGTTCGAGCGGGTCGCCGGGTTCGGCCCATTCAGGCAGCGCCGCCTGGCGCGACGCAATGCGCACGGCATGGCCCGCCTCGAACAGTTCGCGCACCACCCGGGCGCCGAGAAATCCGGTTCCGCCGAAAACCGTGATCAAGCCCTTTGTCATGTCATCTCCGTTCGCTCATGCCTTGCCGCCCTTTATCACTCGGCTGGCAGGGGCAGGGCTCCGCTCTCCTTGATCGCACGTATCGCGAGACTACTGTCAACGACGCTGACCTCCTTCAACTGACGGAATTTCCTCAACCACTGCTCGAAGCCATCGATGTCGGTGGTGATGACCTGAAGCAGATAATCGAAATGGCCTGAAACGCTGTGACACTGGATCACTTCCGGCATGCTGCGTACGGTCCCCTCGAATTGCTCTACCCATTCCTCTTGATGATGGCCGAGGCGTACCTGCACGAAGGTCGTCACCACCAGGCCGAGAAGCGACTTGTCCAGTTCGGCACGATAGCGCTTGATCAATCCTGCTTGCTCGAGCCTGCGGATTCGGCGAGCGCAGGGGGATGGGGAAAGGTTCACGAGTTCTGCCAGTTCGGCGGTGGTAAGACGGGCGTCCTGCTGCAAGGCTTCGAGCAGCATGCGGTCGATGCGGTCGAGTTTGAGGTTACGCATGGGGTGCCTCGTCAATGTGGCGTTCAGTGGTTCCTTGGCCGATACCGCTAACCATCTATGCAAGTCTGGCGAATTCGGCTCGTGCTCGCCAGTTTCCAGGCCAGTTCAAGTCGAAATGTCGCTGGCACTGCCCCAAGTCGTTGCGACGATACTTTTTATGAATGAGAACGATTGGCGTTATTGATGGGAATGGCGTCGATCTTGCTGCGATCTCAGCGTATGAGACGATCTTTTGAGTGGAAGGCTTCACATCGATTTCATACAGGACTAAAATGGTCCCAAATGGAGTACGGACCCTCCGCCATGCAGCAGCGACTCAGGAGTCTGGCATGCTGAAACTATCCCGGCTAACCGACTACGCCGCCGTGATCCTGGCGCAGATCGCCCGGCATCCCGAACAGCCTCATGCTGCGGCTGAGTTGGCCGAGACCGTGCAGTTGCCGCATCCAACCGTCAGCAAGACCTTGAAGATGCTGGTCAAGGCAGGGTTGCTGGAGTCGCGCCGCGGCGCTCAGGGGGGCTATTCGCTGGCCCGGCCGGCATCGCGCATCACCGCCATCGATATCATCACCGCAATCGAAGGGCCGGTAGCGATGACCGAATGCAGCCATGCAGAGGGCGACTGCGATCTGCTCGCCACCTGCGGCGTGTCGGACAACTGGCAGCGTGTGTCAGTTGCCGTGCGCACCCTGCTCGATAGCGTGACCCTGGCCCATCTGGCCGACACTGCGCCAATCAAGCTGCCGGTGCAGCTACCCATACAGAGCGTGAGCCTGGCCGCCGATATGGCCTGAGCCACCGAACCGGATTCATTACCCGAGGCGAGTACGCTCGCCAGCCCAACCGCCCGGGAGGGGAGAGACCATGGCAAGTCAGGAAATGGAACAGCTGGTCCGTCGCGAATACAAAGAAGGCTTCGTGACCGACATCGAGAGCGAGACGGTGCCACCGGGGCTCGACGAGAGCGTCATCGCCTTCATTTCCAACAAGAAGGGCGAACCCGAATGGATGCTGGAATGGCGTATCAAGGCCTACCATCAATGGCTCAAGATGACGCCGCCCTCCTGGGCACACCTCGATTATCCGCCCATCGACTATCAGGCGATCTCCTATTACAGCGCGCCCAAGCGCCCCGAGGATCGTCCCCAGAGCCTCGATGAGGTCGATCCCAAGCTGCTCGAAACCTACGAGAAGCTGGGTATCCCGTTGCACGAGCGCGCCGCCCTGGCAGGCGTGGCGGTGGATGCGGTGTTCGACTCCGTCTCGGTGACCACTACCTTCAAAGACAAGCTGCACGAGGCGGGGGTCATCTTCTGCTCGATCTCCGAGGCGATCCGCGACTACCCGGAGCTGATCAAGCAGTACTTGGGTACGGTGGTGCCGGTGGCCGACAACTACTTCGCCGCACTCAACTCGGCGGTCTTCACCGACGGCTCTTTCGTGTTCGTGCCCAAGGGCGTGACCTGTCCGATGGAGCTTTCTACCTATTTCCGCATCAACGCAGCCAATACCGGGCAGTTCGAACGCACCTTGATCATCTGCGAGGAGGGCGCTCAGGTATCGTATCTGGAGGGCTGCACCGCGCCGATGCGCGACGAGAATCAGCTCCACGCCGCCGTGGTCGAGCTGGTGGCGCTGGACGATGCCTACATCAAATACTCTACGGTGCAGAACTGGTATCCCGGCGACGAAAACGGCAAGGGCGGTATCTACAACTTCGTGACCAAGCGTGGCGACTGCCGCGGCGACCGCTCGCGCATCAGCTGGACTCAGGTCGAGACCGGCTCCGCCATCACCTGGAAATACCCCTCCTGCGTGCTGCGCGGCCGCGACAGTATCGGTGAGTTCTACTCCGTGGCGGTGACCAACGGTCGCCAGCAGGCCGATACCGGCACCAAGATGATTCACATCGGCGAGGGCAGTCGCTCCTACATCGTCTCCAAAGGCATCTCTGCCGGACGCAGCAACCAGTCCTACCGCGGGCTGGTCAAGATAGGCCCCCGGGCCAAGGGTGCGCGCAACTTCACTCAGTGTGACTCGCTGCTGATCGGCGACCAGTGCGGAGCGCATACCTTCCCCTACCAGGAGATCGGTAACAGCACGGCGACCATCGAGCACGAGGCGACCACCTCCAAGATCGGCGAGGACCAGCTGTTCTACTGCCAGAGTCGGGGGATTTCCGAGGAGGATGCGGTGAGCATGATCGTCAACGGCTTCTGCAAGGACGTGTTCCAGGAACTGCCGATGGAGTTCGCCGTGGAGGCCGAGGCGCTGCTCAACGTGACCCTCGAAGGTGCCGTTGGATAAAGAAACGGCTGCGCGACGCCTGCACGGCATTGAGCGCGAACTCGAGAATAAGACGTAAATGCCGCTTCTCTCGTCCGCGCTCGCCTTGTCCAGGCCCCGCTCGCTCATTTCCCGGGATTCGCCGAAGAACATTTTTTACCGGGTCGCCGAGGCGGCTCGCCAGAATCGAAAAGGTACTCAAGATGCTCGAAGTCAAGGATCTGTACGTCAAGGTGGAAGGCAAGGAAATCCTCAAGGGCCTGACCCTTACCATCAACGCCGGGGAGGTCCACGCCATCATGGGCCCCAATGGAGCCGGCAAGTCGACCCTCTCGGCCGTGATCGCGGGCAAGGAGGGCTATGAGGTCACCTCCGGCTCGGTCACTTTCGATGGTCGCGACGTGCTGGAAATGGAGATCGAGGAGCGCGCCCAGGCAGGCCTGCTGCTGGGTTTCCAGTACCCGGTGGAGATCCCCGGCGTGAAGAACATCTACCTGCTCAAGGCGGCCCTCAATGCTCAGCGTCAGGCTCGCGGCGAGGGCGAGATGCCGGCCCCCGAGTTCCTCAAGCTGGTCAAGGAGCGGCTGGCGCAGATGAAGATGGACGCCAGCTTCCTTCAGCGTGCCGTCAACGAGGGCTTCTCCGGCGGTGAGAAGAAGCGCAACGAGATCCTGCAGATGCTGGTGTTGCAGCCCAAGCTGGCCATGCTCGACGAGATCGACTCCGGGTTGGACATCGATGCCATGCGCGTAGTGGCCGATGGGGTCAACTCCTTGCGTGGCGAGGAGCGCGGTATCCTGCTGGTGACCCACTACCAGCGCCTGCTCGATTACATCGTGCCCGACCGCGTGCATGTGCTGGTCGATGGCCGTATTGCCAAGAGCGGCGACGCCGAGCTCGCCCGTGAGCTCGAATCCCGCGGTTACGATTGGGTGGTGGAGGAAACGGCGGCATGAGTGACGTTCACAGTGAAGTGTCCCGCTTTCTAGAGCGACTCAAGGAGCGCTGCGCTGAGCGCGATCGATCCCAAGGGCGTGAGCCGAGTTGGATTGCCGCGCGTCGCCAGGCCGGAGCCGCCCGATTCGAAGCCCTCGGCTTTCCCACACGGCGTGACGAGGCGTGGAAGTACACAGACGTGCGCGCCATCGCCCAGGGGGATTTCGCCCTGACCGACAGCGCCGATTTCTCGCCGGCCACGGCGGCAGCCCTGACCTTGCCGCTGGAGGCGCATCGACTGACCTTCGTCGATGGGGTCTTCTCGGCAGCGCTTTCAGACGTGGGTGAGCTGCCCGCTGGCGTGGCCGTCCTGCCGCTTTCCCAAGCGCTTGCCGAAAACCACGAGGCGGTGGGCGGGCCGCTGGGGCGACTGACCGGCGTCGACTTCTCGCCGTTCTCGGCGCTCAATACCGCTTTCATGGAAGAGGGCGCCGTGGTGCGCCTGGCACCGGGTAGCGTGGTGGAAAAGCCGATCCTGCTGCAGTTCCTTTCCAGGAGCGGGGCGAAGCCCGTGATGAGCCATCCGCGCATCCTGGTTGAGGCGGGCTCGCGCAGCCAGGCCACCCTTGTCGAACACCATGTCGGCGAGAGCGAGGCGGCCAACTTCACCAACCTGGTGGCTGAGCTGATGCTCGACCGCGGGGCAATTCTGACCCATTACAAGCTGCAGGAAGCGCCGCTTGCCGATTTGCACGTGGCCAGTATCCACGTCGAGCAGGCTCGCGATAGCCGCTACACCTCGTTCAACCTGAACCTGGGCGGCGGATTGGTGCGCAACGACCTGATCAGCGAACTCAACGGGGAAGGGGCGGAAGCCAACTTTTACGGGCTGTTCTACGGCCAGGGACGTCAGCATATCGACAACCACACCCTGGCCAATCACAACGCCCCGCGGACCTTCTCCAACGAGAACTACAAGGGCATTCTCGATGACCGCGCCCGTGGCGTGTTCAACGGCAAGGTGGTAGTGAAGCGCGACAGCCAGAAGATCGAGGGCTTTCAGAGCAATGCCAATCTGCTGCTCTCCGATCGCGCCGAGATCGATGCCAAGCCGGAACTCGAGATTTATGCCGACGATGTCAAATGCTCACACGGCACTACCACAGGCCAGCTCGACGAGGAGGCGATCTACGCTCTACGCACACGCGGCATCGACCTGCAGACCGCCCGCGGCCTGCTGACCCTGGCTTTCGCCGGCGAGGTGCTGGATCGGGTCGATCTGGATGCGGTCTCCGAGCGGGTAGAACTGGCGGTGGCCGGCAAGCTGCCGGAGCGTTTCAACCTGGCCGGGCTGGTGGAAGCGTCCCTGGCCCTGCACGACGAGTGAGTCGAGGAGAACGTGCTATGAACCACCTGGCCACCGAACGTTCGCTCAATGCACCGGTCTTCGACGTGGCCGGGATACGCGCCCAGTTTCCGATCCTCGAGCGGAAGGTGCACGGCCGGCCGCTGATCTACTTCGACAACGCTGCCACCAGTCAGACGCCGCAGGCGGTGATCGACTGCTTTCGCGATTACTACAGCCGCTACAACGCCAACATCCACCGTGGCTTGCATACCCTGGCCGACGAGGCGACGGCGGCCTATGAGGCGACTCGCGAGACGGTGCGCGGCTTCCTGAATGCGGCGGACCGGCGCGAGATCGTGTTCACCCGAGGCACCACCGAGGCGATCAATCTGGTGGCCAACAGCTGGGGGCGCGCCAACCTGAAGGAAGGCGACGAGGTGCTGGTTTCGCTGTTGGAGCACCACTCCAATATCGTGCCCTGGCAGCTGCTGGCCAGCCAGCTCGGCGTCAAGGTCAAAGTGATTCCGGTGGATGAGCGCGGCGTGCTCGATCTTCAGGCTTACCGCTCACTCTTCAGCGAGCGAACCAAGCTCGTGGCGGTGAATCACGTCTCCAACGCCTTCGGCACCATCAATCCGGTGCGAGAGATGGCAGCCATCGCCCACGAGCAGGGTGCGCTGATCCTGATCGATGGTGCCCAGGCCACGCCACACCAGGCGGTCGAAGTGCGTGCCATCGATGCCGATTTCTACGCCTTTTCCGGGCATAAGGTGTACGGGCCGACGGGGGCCGGCGCGCTTTACGGCAAGGCGGAACTGCTCGAGGCGATGCCGCCCTGGCAGGGCGGGGGCGAGATGATCAAGAGCGTCTCCTTCGATGTGCCGACGACCTTTGCCGATATTCCCCACAAGTTCGAGGCGGGCACGCCGGCCATCGCAGAGGTGATCGCCCTGGGCGTGGCCCTGGACTGGGTCGACGGTGTGGGGCTCGAGGCCATTGGCGACTGGGAGGCCGGGCTACTTGAACGGGCCACAGCGGCGGTATCACGCATCGACGGGCTGCGGATATTGGGCACAGCGCCGAACAAGGCCGGTGTGCTTTCCTTCGTCGTCGAAGGCGCTCACTCCCAGGATATCGCACTGCTGATCGACCAGTTGGGTGTGGCCATCCGTACCGGCAACCATTGTGCTCAGCCGCTGCTGGCACACTTCGGGGTGACGGCAACCTGCCGGGCATCGTTTGCCGCCTACAACACACTCGAGGAAGTCGACGCCTTCGCCGAGGCTCTGGATCGCGTCATTGGAATGGTGCGCTGACATGTCGAGCATCGAACAGATAGCAAGCCTGCACAAGGGCCAGACGCTACCCCTGCAGCGTGATGTGGAGGCCATCTCGATTCCCTTCGGCAAGACCGTGACGCTGCCCGAGGACAGTGAGGTCAGCATCATGCAGGCCAAGGGCAGCTCGGTCAGCGTGGGCTTCGAAGGCAGGCTCTACCTGATTGAGGGCAGCAATCTCGATGTTCTAGGGCTAGAACCTCTGCCGCGTCCGACGCTGCCCGAGGAGGCCAGCGAGGAGGAGATCGAACAGTTCGTATGGAACCAGCTACGGACCTGTTTCGACCCCGAGATTCCGGTCAACATCGTCGATCTGGGTCTGGTATACGGCTGTCGTATCGAGCGGTTGATCAGCGGTGAGCGCATCGTCACCATTCGCATGACCCTCACTGCACCGGGCTGCGGGATGGGTGACGTGATTGCCGCCGATGCACGCAACAAGATTCTCGGTGCCCCGCAGATCAGCCGCGTGCATACCGAAATTGTCTTCGATCCGCCCTGGAGCCGTGAGATGATGAGTGACGAGGCCAGGCTGGAACTGGGAATGTTCTAGCCAAGCCCCGAGCTTCGTGCCACGCGCGGGCTTTTGTTTCTTCCTGTCCGGTGATGGCGAATGCAGGCGCTGCTGTGGAAAACATTCAAGTTTCTTTTGATGACGCTCGGCGCCTTGCTGCTGTTGGCTGTTTTGCTGTTCGTTTCTGCCAATCTGTGGGTGCTGGGCAAGACCTACTCACGTATCGAGCATGAGCTGCCGCTATGCGGCCCGGAGCGTGTCGGCATCGTCTTCGGCACGTCCCACTGGACTCGCAGCGGCGTGCGCAACCCGCATTTCGATGCCCGCATCAATGCCTCCTCCCGCCTGCTAAGACTGGGTAGAGTCGAGCACCTGCTGCTTTCCGGCGACAACCGTACCCGCCAGTACAACGAACCCATCACCATGTGGCGAGAGCTGCGTGGCCAAAACGTGCGCGATGAGGATATGACCCTCGACTATGCCGGATTCAGCACCTTCGATACGCTGGCGCGGGCGAGGGATGTCTTCGGTGTGGAGCAGGCCCTGCTGGTCACCCAGGGGTGGCATCTGCCTCGCGCGCTGTTCATTGCCGATGCGTTGGGTCTCGATGCGCGCGGATGCAGCGCCCCCACTCGTCCGGTGGCGGGTCTTTGGAGATTGCAGGCAAGAGAGTGGATGGCCCGGGCCGCCACCGTGGGCGACCTTTACGTATGGGGGCGAGAACCCTACTTCCTGGGGCCGCTGGAACCGCTGCAGATCGTTCCACCAGCCTGGCGTCAGCTGCTCGACCTGGAGCCCGACCTGGATTTCGATTGACGCTCCGTCAGCGACGGCGTTCCTTCTGCAATCGGTAGAGTTCGCGAATCAAGGCCCGGCACTCCTTCCAGCACTGCTCGACCACCGGCTCGAGCGGATTGGGCAGGGGGTGGGTATACAGAGTTGCCAGTGCCTGCATCAGCACCCGCTCCTGCTCGAGCAGCTCACCGATGACGACCTGGCTTTCATTGCCGACGAAGCTCTTCAGACGACTCCACAGCCACATGTAGTCGTCACGCTCGACGTCGGCATCCCGAGGAAGCAGCTTCAGGTGGCGCATGGCCAGTTCTCGGAGCTTTTGCAGGGCCTTGATGCGTGATTCGTAGTGGGGCTTGAGCGTTTCACGCAGGGAAGGGCGCAGGCGCTCGAAGTTGTCCTGGAAATAGTCGATGCTGTCTGCCAGCGCTTCCAATACGCTGTCCATCGCCACTTGGCGATTGTCGAGAAACATGTGCGGTCACCTCCTCCGGTGACGCAGATTGTGGCGGGGGAAACACTGTTTTGCTACCCCCGCAGACGAAATAAGTAGTCTTTCTACAAATTCGGGCGCTTTTCCTGCAATTACCCCTTGGGCTTAGGCGGCGCCTTGCGCGACGAAGTGGCATTCTTCTCGATGTGCTCGATGATCAACCCGGCGATATCCTTGCCGGTCGCCGTCTCGATCCCCTGCAAGCCCGGCGAAGAATTGACTTCCATGATCACGGGGCCATGGTTGGCGCGCAGCAGATCGACACCTGCCACTTGAAGCCCCATCGCCCGGGCCGCCCGGATTGCCGTAGAGCGCTCTTCCGGCGTGATACGGATCAGGCTGGCAGTGCCGCCGCGGTGCAAGTTCGAGCGAAACTCACCTTCTGCCGCTTGGCGTTTCATCGAGGCAACGACCTTGTCGCCGATGACGAAACAGCGGATGTCGGCCCCGCGGGCCTCCTTGATGTACTCCTGGACCATGATGTTGGCCTTCATGCCCATGAAGGCCTGGATCACCGACTCGGCGGCCTGGTTGGTTTCGGCCAGTACCACGCCGATGCCCTGGGTGCCTTCCAGCAGCTTGATCACCAGCGGGGCGCCCTTGACCATGGTGATCAGGTCGGGAATGTCGTCCGGCGAGTGGGCGAATCCGGTGATTGGCAACCCCAGCCCTTTGCGCGACAGCAGCTGCAGCGAACGCAGCTTGTCACGCGAACGGGTAATGGCAACCGAGTCATTGAGAACGTAGGTACCCATCATCTCGAACTGGCGCAGCACCGCGCAGCCGTAGAAGGTCACCGACGCGCCGATACGCGGGATGACCGCATCGAACCGTTCGATCTCCTCTCCCTTGTAGTGAATCGAGGGGTGATGCGCGGCGATGCTCATGTAGCAGCGCAGGGTGTCGATCACCCGTGCCTTGTGGCCGCGCTGTTCGGCGGCCTCCACCAGGCGGCGCGTGGAGTAGAGATTGCGATTGCGAGACAGCAGCGCGATTTGCATCTTGGGCTCCGGGTCGTAGGGCCTGGTGGTCAGGGTTCGCCATGCAGGAAGGTAACGCCGGGCGCCACCAGCAGGCGGCGCAGGGCACGGCGGCCAAGCAGCATGGGGTAGCGCATGTCACTGCGGTCGGTCAGGGTGAATTCCACCATCATGTCGAGATCGCCCAGCTTCATGGGCGTACGAATCACGTAACGCCATTCCTTGTGGCCGTTGGAGCTCGTCACTCTACGACGATCGTGAAGGTGCGTACGATGGGCGTGCGGGGGTGACTCCTGCCCACCGCTGCGGGTAGTGAAACTGACCCATAGATGCCCCTCCTCTTCGTAGATCTCGATATCCTCTGCGTGCAGGGCCGAGGTGTAGGCACCGGTATCGATCTTGGCGCAAACGGTGATGCCTATCGTCGGCAGAGTGATCATCTCGAGGCGTCCGATGACAGCCTTCGGAGTATAGGGCAGTTCCTTCATGGTGTTATTTCCAGCTATCAATCATTGGCCCAGTGCGGCCAGACGCAGACCGATGGGAGTGTCTCTGCGCGCTTCACGCAGCACCATCAGGACCGGCAAGCGCAGCCGTGGCACCAGTGCCAGGTCGCGGGCCGCGGCGGCAAAATCCGCCTCGGGCTGCTGAGCCAGACGCGTCAGAAATCGCGGCAAGCGTTCGCCATCCTCCAGGTGCGACCAACCCCGCGCGGCAATGGCGGCCAGCAGATCGGGCCTGCACGCTGCGGGATCTTCGAGCAGTGAATCGTACCAGGCGCCTGCGATCGCTTGGTCAGCGCCACCGACGGCACGCACACAGGCGCAAAGGGCCTCCAGTTGGCCCATCTCTGCCGCTTGTTCCCCTCGGTCGCGCAGGGCCGCTGCGAGGTCATCGGGAATGGTCACATGTTCAAGGCAGTAGCAAAGTGACACCAGTACTTCGGCGGGCAGGCGGGGAAGCGTCTCGGCCAGTGCCTGGCTGGACTCTTCATCGAGGCGCACGGCAAAGTCGGCCAAGCCCTGCAGGCCCAGGAACTGCCAGTCCACCTGCTGCTGACCGCTGAGATAGGCTTCCACGGGCTCCAGGTGAGAGCTTGCCGGCAAGCCGAAATCCCAGGTGGCACGAGCATGCAGCATGGCCTGGAAGGGCAGCGATGGCGTGAAGGCCAGCGGATTGTCTTGCATCAGGTTGTCGATCTTGCCCTGGTCGTCGAGATCACGCCCGACCCGTTCCACGTTTTGCCCCAGTGTGACCAGCAGGCGCTGCAGGAAGGCATCACGGGGTGCCGGCACGAGCTGGCCTTGCTCATCCAGCGGCAGTGCGAGAAACCAGATCAGGGGATCGGCGAGATCGCCGAGGCGAAAGACGATGCCCAGGCGCGCCTGTCCCTGCCATGGAAACGGCCACTCAGACGCCCCCTGCTCCAGGC
>NZ_JBYCKL010000076.1:0-11908 GCF_057473365.1 Halomonas sp. TH-94 | reverse complement strand
TTCCACGTTGCCGCTGCCGGCCATGTAGCGCACCGCGATGTCGTACAGCGAGAGGCCGATCACCAGCACCACGGTGCCGGCCACCACCGGCGGGAACAGGTGGCGAATGTACTGAATGAAGTAGCCCACCACCATCATGCTGATGCCGCCGATGAGCTGGGCGCCGAGAATGCCGGCAATGCCGAACTGGCCACCCACGGCGACCAGGGTGGGTACGTAGGCGAAACCCACCCCGAAGATGGCCGGCAGGCGTGCGCCGAATTTCCATACGCCGTAGAGCTGGAACAGCGTACTCACGCCCGATGCCAGCACCGCGATCTGAATCAGCAGCAGCCGTTCTTCCACGCTGGCGCCCACTACGCCCGCGACGATGATGGGCGGGGTGATCACGCCGGCAATCATGGCCAGCACATGCTGAAGCGAGAGGGGCAGGGCCTTGCCTACGCTCGGCCTGCCGTAAAAGTCAAAGATGGATGCGTTGACTTGCTGCTTGGGCATGAGGACTTCCGATCTGTTCTTGGATTTGTATTACATCGACTTGCTTTGTTGTCTACAGTAGCTGATAAAATTGTATACTAGAAATATTTTTCATATCCAATTCGGTCGTGGCAAGCACACCCTTCCCATTCCTTTTGCCCTCGTGGTTCCAAAGCCCACGCGACACTGCCGAGCTTCCACAACGCTGGTAGTATGTGGCGACTTTGCCGTTGATGATTTCCCTTCGTCGGGCCGCTGGGTCAGGCTGGCGGGGCTTCATGCAGGACAGATTGCGGAACCGAACTGTGGGCACGAGATGACCATCGAAAAACTCAAGATGAAGACCGAGGACCTGTCGCTCGAGCTGGCGCGCGCCATCGCGAAGCTGGCTCCGGAGGTGATCACGGAGATGAAGGACGAGCAGGGTCGGCTCAAGGAGGTCATCGACTTCTCCCGGCTGCGCCAAGCGCTGAGTGACGTTGCCGTCGATGAACAGCAGGAGCGCTACCAGTTGGACTGGCCGGGCAAGCGAGCCGCGCTACGTGAAGCGAATACCTCGATTCGAATGGCGCTGCGCCCGGCAGAGGCCGAAAGCGTCGATTTCCCGCAGACACGCAACCTGTTCATCGAGGGCGATAACCTCGATGCCCTGAAGCTGATCCGCGAGTGCTACCTGGGTAAGGTCGACGTTATCTACATCGACCCGCCCTACAACACCGGCAGCGACCTGATCTACAACGACAGTTTCATCACGGGCAGAAAGGAGTACCTGGAAAAAAGCGGCCAGCGCGACGAGGCAGGCGGCAAGCTGGTGGCCAACTTGCAGAGCAACGGCCGCTTCCACTCCGATTGGCTGACGATGATGTACCCACGGTTGCGGCTGGCGCGCCAGCTGCTTTGTGAGAGCGGCATCATCTTCATTTCGATCGACGACAATGAGCGCGCCAACCTCGAAAAGCTGTGCGAGGAAGTCTTTGGCGGCGGCAACTTCCTGGGCTGCTTCGTCTGGAAGCGCCGTAGCGGCGCCATGGATGCGGTGACCAATCTCAGTGAAGACCACGAATACGTGCTGGTGTATGCCAAGGCGAAGGCGGCCCTGAAGGGGGTCGAGCGTACCTTCGAAAAGTATACCAATCCCGACGACGACCCCCGCGGGCCGTGGATATCGGACAACCTGAGTGCCGGGAAGCCGGGTGGGGATACCCACTACGCCATCAAGGATCCGGCCACCGGCAATGAGTTCTGGCCGCCGAAAGGGCGCTATTGGCCCTATAGCCGTACCACCATGGCGCAGAAGATCGCCGAGGGACGGGTAATATTCCCCAGGCAGGCCGGCGGGACGCCGATGCTGAAGCGGTTCGCCTCGGAAGCCATGAAGCCGACGATACCGGTCTCCTCCTGGATCGAGCGGCCGGGCGCCGGCAATGGGCAGAGCACGATCGTTTCGCCGATGAACAGCATGGCTACCCGGGCGCTAAAGGAGCTGCTGGGGGAAAAGCTGTTCTCCTTTCCCAAACCGGTGGATCTGGTAAAGGCCCTCATCGATCAGGGCGGGTCGAAAGACGCGCTGGTGCTGGATTTCTTTGCCGGCTCCGCTACCACCGCTCAGGCCGTGATGGAGTGCAATGCCAAGGATGGTGGCAACCGGCGTTACATCCTGGTGCAGCTGCCGGAGGTTCTCGATGAACGTTCGGACGCCGCGAAGCGCGGGTTTCGTACCATCGCCGATCTCTCGAAGGAGCGCATACGGCGTGCGGCGGGCAAGGTAATGGACGGAGAGTGCCATCCTGAGTGGCGGCGCGACGTCGGGTTTCGCGTGCTCAAGGTCGATACGTCCAACATGAAGGATCTTTTCTATCGCCCCGAAGCGCTCGGGCAAGGCGACCTGCTGGAGGCGGTGGAAAACGTCAAGCCGGGACGTACGGCCGACGACCTGCTCTTCCAGGTACTCGTCGATTGGGGCGTCGATCTGGCACTGCCCATTACCCGTGAGACGATGCAAGGCAAGACGATATTTCGGGTTGCCAGTGATGCGCTCGTGGCCTGCTTCGACATGGAGGTGACCGAAGCGCTGGTCAGGGAGCTGGCGAAAAGCCAACCTCTCAGGCTTGTGCTGCGCGACCAGGCCTTCGCCTCGGATGCCACGCGCATCAACGTCGAACAATTGCTGCGCCAGCTGTCGCCCGCTACGGATCTCAAGGTGATCTGATGGCCGTCGTGACCGATATACGCTACGTGGAAAAGAGCAAACGTTACCGTGTATTCGTCGACGGCGTGTTCTGCACCAGCGTAAGGGAGCGCACTTTTCCCGCCCTGGGTATCGCTGTTGGGCAGGCAATCACCTGTGAAGAAATCGTGCGCCTGGAAAAATTCCACTGGAAGAACGCCTACGGCGAAGCGGCCTGGAAGAAAGAGAAGGTGCGAATCGCCCGAGTGAAGGAGATCATCGAATCTCGCTTTTCCGGCCTTGAGGTAACGGTCGAAGGCTTTGGCGCAGATTCCAATGACTTCATTCCCACCCATCCGGACGAGTCGGGTAAGCCCGACTTGAGCATTCACGGCAAGCAATCGGGGCAGAAATACTGCGCTCTCGAGGTGACGGGCACCGAGGTAAGAAGAGGCACCGATTACTGGGTCAGGCCCGATAAATTGCGCTATGCCCAGAGCCATCCGGAAGAGAGCGTCTGGATATGTCTGCACTATGCAAGCCCCAGCGAGACGCTGGTATTCATCCAACCGGACATGAGCAAGCGCTATCAGCCAACGCCGGTACCTGTGGGGAAAGCCGTCGAGCATTACGTGCTTTTCTCCGACGCCTCTCCGGAGACCAGGAGCCTGAACGATTTTTTCCATTTCCTGCTCTCGCAGCGGCCTGAAAACATCTTGGCGAGCCGTCATGAAGATCAGATTTAAAGTTCAGCCCTACCAGACCCATGCCGTGGAGTCGGTGGTCGACTGTTTTGCCGGCCAGCCGCATGCCCAGGGTCTGCCCACCCCCACGGAGCCAGGCCCGCAGGGGCAGGCCAGCGCCTTTGACGAGGTCTATCGCAATGCCGACTACCTCATCAGCGAAGCGCGTATTCTCGAGAATATTCAGGCGGTACAGCGGCGCCGTAATCTGCCGGTTTCCTCCTCGCTGACGGATTTCACGACCCTTGGCGGCAAGGGCGAACGTGTACCCGTGAAACCGGCCTACAGGCGTGATGCCCTGGCAGCTACCCGTGTGCATCTCGACATCGAGATGGAAACCGGCACGGGCAAGACCTATTGCTATATCAAGACCATATTCGAGCTAAACAAGCGCTACGGTTGGTCCAAGTTCATCATCATGGTGCCCTCCATTGCCATTCGAGAGGGGGTGTACAGATCGCTGCAGATGACAGCCGATCATTTTGCCGAGGGCTACGGCAAGAAGGCGCGCTTCTTCATCTACAATTCGAAGCTGCTGCATGAGCTCGAGGGCTACTCGACCGACGCCGGCATCAATGTCATGGTCATGAACATCCAGGCCTTCAATGCGCGCGGCAAGGACAATCGCCGCATCTATGAGGCCCAGGACGACTTCCAGTCACGCAAACCGATAGAGGTCATCGCCGCTAACCGCCCCATCCTGATAATGGATGAACCGCAAAAGATGGAGGGGGCGGCCACTCTCGAGGCGCTGCCGCAGTTCCATCCGCTGATGATCCTGCGCTATTCGGCCACTCACCGCACCCAGCACAACCGCGTGCATCGCCTCGACGCTCTCGATGCCTATCACCAGAAGCTGGTGAAGAAGATTGCCGTGCGCGGCATTCAAGTGCGAGGGCTGTCGGGTACCGACGCCTACCTGTATCTGGAAGGAATCGATATTTCGAAAGCGTCGCCCGTGGCGCGAATCGAGCTGGAAGTGAGGGGAAAGGACGGCAGGATCAGGCGCAAGCTGCGTCGGCTGGGCTGCGCTGACGACCTCTATGTCGTCTCGGGTGGGCTGGAGCAGTATCGCAACGGTTTCACCCTTAGCCAGATCGACTACCACACCGACACGGTCGAATTCACCAACGGCGTGAGGGTGGAAGCCGGCGAGGCCTGCGGCGACGTGGCCGAAGGTGACATTCGTCGCATTCAGATCCGTGAGACGATCAAGGCGCACCTGGACAAGGAGAAGCAGCTGCATGCCCAGGGCATCAAGGTGCTCTCGCTGTTCTTCATCGACGAAGTGGTGAAGTACCGCGACTACGCTCAGGCCGATGAGAGAGGCGAGTATGCGCGAATCTTCGAGGAAGAGTATCTGCGCCTGAAAGAGGAAGCCCTGGCAGAGCTTGCCCTGGAGGGTGGGACCTATCGCACCTACCTGAGCGAGATTTCCGCCGCCAGCACCCATCAGGGCTATTTCTCCATCGACAGGAAGTCCCGGCGCTTGAAGGACCCCAGCGTAGGTACCCGCAGCCTCGACTCCGACGACGTGGATGCCTACGACCTGATCCTCAAGGACAAGGAGCGGCTGCTCTCGTTGGCCGAACCGACACGCTTCATCTTCTCCCACTCGGCCTTGCGGGAAGGGTGGGACAATCCCAACGTGTTCGTCCTGTGCATGCTCAAGCACAGCGACAATGCCATATCCCGCCGCCAGGAAGTGGGCCGGGGCTTGCGGCTGTGCGTGAACCAGCAGGGCGAGCGGATGGACAATCCGGCCGTGGTCCACGAGATCAACGAGCTGACCGTGGTTGCCAGCGAGAGCTATACCGATTTCGTCACGGGGCTGCAGCAGGAGATTGCCGCGACCATCACCGAGCGTTTGAGCGACAGCGATACGCAGCTGCCCAGGGTAGAGGATGGGCGCAAGCCGAAGACCAATCCGCTCAATGCCAACTTCGACAAGCAGGAGTTTCAAGCGCTGTGGCAAAGGATCAACCGCAAGGCGGCATATCGCGTCGACTTCGATTCAGACGAACTGATACGCCAATGCATCCAGGCACTCGATAGTCAGCTGCGTGTGGCGCCGTTGCAGTACATCGTACAGCGCGGTTCGCAGAAGTCCGGCATGAGCGAGGAAGCGTTGCGCAAGGGGGAAGGGTTTGCCATCGAAGAGAGAGCCACCGAGCGTGCGAGGTCGGCCTCATCGCAGGTGAAATACGACCTGCTCGGCAAGGTGGCCGAGAGCGCTCAGCTCACCCGCAGAACAGTCGCCGGAATTTTCCAGGGCATCCAGCCTGCCGTGTTCAATCAGTTCAAGCACAATCCCGAGCAATTCATCACCGAGGCTTCGCGGCTCATCCATGAGCAGAAGGCGACAATCGTTCTCCAGCAGCTGCGCTATGAGGAGTTGGAAGAGCGTTATCACATCGACATCTTCACTGCCGCGCAGAGCGGACAGGATTTCTCTCGTGCCACGGCCAGGCTGAAGAAACATGTCTACGATTACGCCATTACCGACTCCGACATCGAGCGCAGGTTCGTGCAGGAACTCGAGGTCAGCGCTGACGTGGTGGCTTACGCCAAACTGCCCCGCGGCTTTCTGATCCCTACGCCGGTGGGGGATTACAATCCGGACTGGGCGATCTGCTTTCGAGAAGGTAGCGTCAGGCACCTCTATTTCGTTGCCGAGACCAAGGGTGGGCTCTCGGCAATGACGCTACGCGAAATCGAGCGGGTGAAGGTGGAGTGCGCCCGCAAGTTCTTCGACGACATCGGCCGCCGTACCCACGACAGTGGCGTCAAGTACGAGGTGGTGACAGATTTCGACACCCTGATGGACCTAGTGGGGCAGCCGACTCGGGCGTGAGCGCAGGAAAAAGTAACCGGCCGGCTTGTATGCCGGCCGGTTCATGCTTGCGCTTCAGACCACTTTAGCCCGCTTTGCGGTTGACGTCCTGCTTGGCCAACTTGCTCAGCTTGTCGTCGGTGGCTTTCTCTTCCTTTAGGGTCTCGGCCAGAACTTCCTTGGCCTTGGTATGGCCCAACTGCTCAGCCAGCTCGCAAAGCGTGCCGTAAGAGGCAATCTCGAAATGCTCTACCTTCTGCGCCGCTGCAATGAGGCCGGCATCGCGCAGGGGGCCTTTCTCGGTGGAGTCGATCAGCTCTTCCCCCTCCTGAATCAGGCTTTCCATGGCGTAGCTCTTGAGTCGCTTGATACGGACGTCGGGGATGGAGTCGGCGGCCTGTTCGAGGCGCTCCAACTGTCCCTGGGTCTCTTCGAGGTGGTGCTGGAAGGCTTCGACCAGTTTCTGGTCGTGGGCAGCGCGAGCCATCTTGGGCAGCGCTCGGGACATCTGTTTCTCGGCGTTGTTGGTCTCGGAAAGCAGACGCATGAACAGTTCTTGCGCATTCTTGATCATCATGAGGTTCCTCCTCTGGCTCGTTTCCTTTGCCGTCTTCCTTCTCGGCCTTTCTAACGTAGCAGCTGCCTGACCAGGCTTTATGTGCCATTCGGCGACGTTATGTGAGGATATGAAACCCGACCGTAGCGGATGGCATCCTTCACCCCCCGGCTCAGATCCGTTCGCGCTACAACGGTGTGGCTTCTATAACTAGTGCAGAGCTTTTCTTGCCGACGAAAGGAGTCGTTTTATGGACGCAATATGGAAGCTGGGGAGCCGCAGCGTAGCCGAACACCCTGCGCTTGCCGACAACGTCGAGGTCGACGTGGTGATCGTCGGCGCCGGGATCACCGGGCTGACCGCAGCGCAGGCACTGGTGGAAGCCGGCCAGCGGGTCATGGTGTTGGAAGCGGGGAATGTCGGCGCCGGCGTGACGGGGGGCTCCACCGGCAATCTTTATGCGACGCTGGCCTCGGGGCAGGCCCCGCTGCGGCGCAAATGGGGAGATCAAGTAGCGGCAGACGTGGTGCGCGCAAGAACGCAGGCGCTCGAGCATGTCGAGTCGCTTGTCGCACGCTTTTCCATCGACTGTCAGTTCCAGCGCCAGCCGGCCTACCGGCTGCTCACCGAAGATCGCCAGCAGTCGCAGCACGACCTCAACGACGAACTCGATGCCCTGATCAGCGCCGGGCTCGATGCCGAGATTACCGACGGTCCCCGGCTCCCCTTCGACAGCTGGGGTATTCGGATCGCTAACCAGGCGCAGTTCAACCCGCTGCACTACCTGCAGGGGTTGGCGAACCGCCTCATCGGTGAAGGAGCATTGATCCATCAGCGCAGCCCGGTGCGCGAGATCGATGCCGCGAATGGCCTGGTCAAGACCGATGCGGCCTGCATCAAGGCGAAGGAGATCGTGCAGGCTACCCATACTCCCAAGGGCATCAGCCTGGTTCAGGCGGGAATGCTGGTGTCTCGCGAGTATGCGCTGTGCGCGAAGCTGCGTAGCGGCGAGTACCCCGACGGCATCATCTGGTTGCTCGATCCCTTCCACTCGCTACGCAGCTATCGACACGGCGACGAGCAATACCTGCTGGTGATCGGTGAGAAGCACAAGACCGGCGAGCACCATGGCGATCATTACCAGCTGCTGCGCGAATACCTCGAGAGTCGATTCGATATCGAGACCTTCACTCATCAGTGGTCGGCCCAGCAATACAGCTCTCCAGACGGGTTGCCCTATATCGGTCGCATGCATGGGCGCGACAACCTTTACATGGCCACCGGTTTCGCTGCCGACGGTCTGGTGTGGGGTACGCTGGCCGGCCAGATCATTGCCGACCAGATACTGGGCAAGGAGAACCCCTGGCAAGAGCGTTTCGGTGCACGCCGTATCACCCCAGGCAAATCTGCCCTGCAATATGCCAAGGAGAATGCCACCGTCACCAAACACATGCTCAAGGATTACTTCGGCACCGAGAAGCTGCAGAGTTTCGACGAGGTTCAAGAAGGCGAGAGCAGGGTGGCCACCGTGGACGGCGAAAAGCTCGCCATCCACCGTACGCAAACCGGCGAACTCAAGGTGTTCTCCGCCGTATGCCCGCATATGAAGTGCATCGTGCACTGGAATGCCGCGGAAGCATCCTGGGACTGCCCCTGCCACGGAAGCCGCTTCGATACCGAGGGAGAGGTGATCGAAGGGCCGGCCTATCGACCCTTGACCCGACACGAGTGACAGGGGCGCGCGCAGCCTGATGGTGGTCCCGCCGACTCTCCATTGGCCAGTCGCTGCCCAGGCAGCTCATTGAGGTTGGCGCCTGGGCAACTCGGGTAACAGCGGCTCGCGTCGGCTGAGCGGAGTACGCAGCCACATGACCATGAGTGCCACGGCCAGCAGCACCTCGGCCAGGTCGCCGCCGTAATACATCAGCCGAGCGGCGGCCTGGATCTCTTCCACGCTATGGCCGGTGCCACGTGGCCAGTGGTAGCCGTACATCAGCTTGCCGAGCAGCGCGTGGGTCGCCATGGAGAGAAACAACACCCCCAGGCGAAAGCGCAGGCCGAGCCGGTGCGGCGAGGGGTCAGGCCCTGCCAGGATGGCCCAGCAGAACAGGTAACCCGCTAACAGGAAGTGCAGGTGTACCCAGTGGTGCACGACATCATTATGCAGCGATAAGGCATACAGCGGGGTGAGGTAGAGCAGGTACATGCCCCCGATATTGAGCGTGAGAGCACTGAGCGGATGCGATACGACCCTTACCGGCAGGCTCTTGAGCAGGCTGGCGACACGGCGTGACGCCGCCTGGGGCAGCGAGCGAAGCAGCAGCGTGACGGGAGCGGCCAGGACCCAGGCCAGCGGTGCCAGCATGCCCATCACCAGGT
Organism: Halomonas sp. TH-94; assembly: GCF_057473365.1. Lineage (NCBI taxonomy): Bacteria > Pseudomonadati > Pseudomonadota > Gammaproteobacteria > Oceanospirillales > Halomonadaceae > Halomonas > Halomonas sp. TH-94. The sequence continues at coordinate 2,753 of NZ_JBYCKL010000076.1, read as the reverse complement.
GCAGCGCCATATGTCCATACAGATCGTGGTGTGCCCAGGCCATGACTGAAGGCGCCAGTGCCTTGGCCAGCAGCAGGCTTCCCAGAATGAAGAAGGCGCTGCGCCAGGGACTCCAACCGTTGCCGAGCCGGCGTTGCCAGCCGGCAGCCAGCAGATAGCAGACGGTGATCAAGCCTACCAGAGTGAGAGGCAGCCAAGTCAGCAGCGCCCCGGCTTCCGCATGGGCATGGGTGTGCTCCGTCATGCTTCAGCTCCGATCCAGCCGCCTGGCGCGACGATAGAGCCAAACGCCTACCATTAGCAGCGCCAGGGCGGAGAGGATCCACGTCAAGTCGTAGAAGAACAGGTTAACCTCGTAGCGGATCTGATGAATGCGCAACAGCTTGTGACTGACGATACCGTCGAAGAGCTGAAAGCCCCCCATACCGAGGAAAAAACCCGACCAGGCCCAGTGGGTCGCCAGCTTTCGACGCTGGGCCAGATCGATCAGCAGAAAGGCGCCGATCACGATGGCGAGCAGCTCCGCCGCGTGCAGCAGCCCGTCGGAGACGATGCCGACGGTCGGCGTGGCATGATCGAAGAAGTGATGCCACTGCAAGAGCTGATGAAAGACGATCTCGTCGATACCGGCCATGACACCGGCTCCGACTAGCGCGGCAGACCAGAGCGAGCGGCGGGCGCTCGTTGGCCTGGAGGAGGAAACGGGAGGAGTCGACATGGCATCCGTGCTCGTGGTGACTTCTCCCAAGGTAGGTCAGCCCTGGCATCGTGCCAACTCGGTGCTGGGCATCGCTTCCCGGGCGGCATAAGTTGGTGTAACTCGTCAGTATGGTTAAGCTGCACACTGTTTCATCGACGGCTGCCTATCGGGTCGCCGAATTCGAATCGCTACTGCACAGGATGTTGCCCCATGTTCGTGATGATTCTTGGCCTCGTGATTTTTCTCGGTGCCCACTCCGTGCGTATCTTCGCCGAAGGCTGGCGCAGTGAGCAGGTCCTGCGTCTTGGCGAGATGCGCTGGAAGGCGCTCTTTTCGGTGGTCTCGATCATCGGCCTGGCGCTGGCAATCTGGGGGTTCGGGCGTATGCGACTCGACCCCATCTGGATCTGGTTTCCCCCGACGGGCCTGCGTCACGCCGTTGCCCTACTGATGATCCCTGCTTTCATTCTGCTGGTAGCGGCTTACGTACCCAACAACCACATCAAGGCCAAGCTGGGGCATCCCATGGTGCTGGCGGTGAAGATTTGGGCCTTGTCGCACCTGCTGGCCAACGGTCGGCTCGGTGACATCGTCTTCTTCGGTGCCTTCCTGCTGTGGGCGGTTCTCGATTTCCGTGCCGCGCGCCGCCGTCAGCCTGCACCGCCGGTGGCACCGCGTCCTGTGGGCACCGCCATTACCTTGGTCGGCGGGCTGATCGCCTACTACCTGTTCGCCTTCCATCTGCATTTATGGGTCACTGGCGTGCCGGTGATGTAATCCCGATAGAAGCGACTGGTGAAAGAGGCGTTGATTTATATCAAGGCAGCATGCTCCTCCTTGGTCGAAGCTAAAGTGGCTGCCGGGTACCGGCTCCACGACCTGAGGGACGACCATGCCTGCCATGATGAAAGCCGCGATATTCGTCGAACCCGGCCGCATCGAGATCGACGACAAGCCCATACCCGATATCGGGCCGAACGATGCTTTGATCCGCGTTACCACCACTACGATATGCGGGACCGACGTTCATATTCTCAAGGGCGAGTATCAGGTCGAGCGAGGGCTCACCATCGGTCATGAGCCGGTGGGTGTGATCGAAAAGCTCGGCGCCAACGTGCGGGGATATCACGAGGGGCAGCGGGTGATTGCCGGTGCCATCTGCCCCAGCTTCACCTCCTACGCCTGCCAGGATGGCTGCAGCGCCCAGGATGGCGGCCACCATGCCCACGGCTACAAGCCAATGGGCGGCTGGCGCTTCGGCAACACCATCGACGGCGCCCAGGCCGAGTACCTGCTGGTGCCGGATGCCCAGGCCAACCTCTCACCGGTGCCGGATGGCCTCAGCGACGAGCAGGTGCTGATGTGTCCCGACATCATGTCGACCGGCTTTGCTGGCGCCGAGTCAGCGGGCATCAAGATCGGCGATAGTGTGGCGGTATTCGCCCAGGGGCCCATCGGCCTGTGCGCCACGGCCGGTGCCAGGCTGCGTGGCGCCGGGCTGGTCATAGCCGTGGACGGAGTCGATGAGCGTCTGGCCATGGCCCGGCAGATGGGAGCCGACGTGACCCTGGATTTTCGCAAGGTCGACGTGGTCGAGGAGATCCTGCGCATCACCGGCGGGCGGGGCGTGGATGCCTCCATCGAGGCGCTGGGTCTGCAGTCCACCTTCGAAGCCGCGCTGCGGGTCATCAAGCCGGGAGGCACCCTGTCGAGCCTGGGCGTCTATTCCGCCGACCTCACCCTGCCGCTCGGTGCCTTCTGTGCCGGGCTGGGAGATCACAAGATCGTCACCTCGCTCTGTCCCGGCGGAAAGGAGCGCATGCGTCGTCTCATGCAGGTGATCGAAACCGGCAGGATCGATCTCGGCCCCATGGTGACGCATCGCTATGCATTGGAAGATATCGTCGAGGCTTACGACCTTTTCTCGCATCAGCGCGATGGCGTCTTGAAGGTCGCGATACAAGCAAGTTGAACAGCGTTGAAACGACATACGGTCTTTTCTCCACAGGCTGCTACCCTTCGTTACACAGGATTGAACGGTCATTCAATGTTC
>NZ_JBYCKL010000075.1:0-10210 GCF_057473365.1 Halomonas sp. TH-94 | reverse complement strand
TCTGCTGCACCAGCCCGAGCAGGATCAGCACGCCTGCCAGGGCATGGCGCAAGGGCATCGGTGACGAGTCGGGTGGGGACACGGTGTCGTTGAGCTCCAGGTGGAGTCGAGCTGATTGTGAGCAGTCTAACAATGTTCGTTCAGGAAGCGCGACTCGCTGTATCGCGAGCCTCGTCCAGCAGCGCCAGCATCGCCCGCGCAGCGTTGGAGAGCGTGCGGCTGCGATGCACCAGATAGCCCAGCGAGCGGTGAATGGCCGGATGGTCCACTTCGAGCTCATGCAGCTCGCCGGCCACCAGTCGTTCCGGCAGCAGACTCCAGCCCAGGCCGATGGCGGTCATCATCTTGAGCGTTTCGAGATAGTTGGTGGCAAGCGCCACGGGCAGCGTCAGGCCGGCAGCGGCGAAGCGTGACTCGATCAGCGTGCGGGTGAAGGTCAATGGGCCGGGGAGTACGGCATCGAAGGCGCACAGCTCGTGCAGTGAGAGCCGCCCGTATGCGGCCAGCGGGTGATCGTGGGCGCAGACGAAGCACATGCGATCCTGCCATACCGGCACCACATCGAGCTGAGGGTCCGGATGCGGCGCCAGCGTCACCACGGCGATCTCGAGCTCGCCGTCCAGCACGCCCTGGTAGGCCAGCTCCGAGTCGAGGAAGCGCAGGTCCATGCGCACCTCGGGGTGGGCGCGGGTATAGGCCTGGAGCAGCGGCGGCAGGCGGTGCAGCCCGATATGGTGGCTGGTGGCCAGGGTCAGGCTGCCGGCCACCTGGCCTTCGAGATTGGTCAGCGCGCGCCGGCTGTCGTCCACCATCACCAGGATCTGCCGCGCCCGGGGCAGCAGCAGCCGGCCTGCTTCGGTGAGGGTGACCCGGCGACCGATACGGTCGAACAGGCGGGCGCCGATCTGGTCCTCCAGCGTGGCGATACGCTTGGAAACGGCCGGCTGGGTCAGGTGCAGCTGCTCGGCGGCACGCGAGAAGCTGGCGCTGTCGGCCACGGCGAGGAAGGCTTGCAGGCTCTGGGTGTCCATCGTTTCTCTTGTATTCCTTTATGGAATCCAATGAATAAATAACATGAATTGCTTTTATGGGCGAGCCGCGCAAGACTTGATGTCACCAAAGAGAGCCAAGCGCGAACAACCATTACCGAAAGCTTGGCGGTTGCCGCAGCGTGAGCGGCGCCGGGGACAGGCCGAAGAGGAGGTCCGATGCCATGGATGGCATCGGTAGCGTACAGGGAAGTATTCACAGCGCCTCCTGGCAGGCCTGTCGCCGGAACAGCCGCGCATTGGGGCAGCTCGGATCGACCGCATGAGGAAAAGGGCCATAGAGCCCGGGAGAACGATATGGCAGGCCAGACGCTTTACGACAAGCTGTGGTTGCAGCACCTGGTGAAGGAGCGCGACGACGGCACCGCACTGATCTACATCGACCGCCAGTTGCTGCACGAAGTGACCTCGCCGCAGGCCTTCGAGGGGCTGCGTCTGGCCGGGCGCAAGCCGTGGCGTCTCGACGCCAACCTGGCCACGCCGGACCACAACGTGCCGACCACGGTGAAGGAGCGCGCCGAGGGTAACGCCGGCATCAAGGACCCGGTGTCGCTGATCCAGGTGCAGACGCTGGACGACAACTGCGTCGAGTTCGGCATCGAGGAGTTCAAGATCAACGACCCGCGCCAGGGCATCGTGCACGTGGTGGGGCCGGAGCAGGGTGCCACTCTGCCGGGCATGACCGTGGTCTGCGGCGACTCCCATACTGCCACCCATGGCGCCTTCGCTGCGCTGGCCCACGGCATCGGCACCTCCGAGGTGGAGCACGTGCTCGCCACCCAGTGCCTGCTGGCGCAGAAGATGAAGAACATGCAGGTACGCGTCGAGGGCAAGCTGGGCGCCGGCGTCACCGCCAAGGACGTGGTGCTGGCCATTATCGGCAGGATCGGCACCGCCGGCGGTACCGGCTACGCCATCGAGTTCGCCGGCAGCGCCATTCGTGAACTCTCCATGGAGGGTCGCATGACCGTGTGCAACATGGCCATCGAAGCCGGCGCACGGGTCGGTCTGATCGCGGTGGACGATACCACCATCGAGTACCTTGCCGAGCGTCCCTTTGCCCCCAAGGGCGAGCAGTGGCAGGCCGCCGTGGCCGACTGGCGTAGCCTGGTTTCCGACGCGGACGCCGAGTTCGACAAGGTGGTGACGCTGAACGCCGCCGATATCGAACCCCAGGTGAGCTGGGGCACCAGCCCCGAGATGGTCACCGGCATCTCGGGCGAAGTGCCCGACCCGGCCGAGCAGGGCGACGAGACGCTCAAGCGGGGCTATACCCGCGCGCTGGAGTACATGGGCCTCAAGCCCAAGCAGAAGATCAGCGACATCAAGCTCGACAAGGTATTCATCGGTTCGTGCACCAATTCACGTATCGAAGACCTGCGCGAGGCGGCCAAGGTGGCACGCGGCAAGAAGGTGGCGGGCTCAATCAAGCTCGCCATGGTGGTGCCGGGCTCCGGCCTGGTGAAGCGCCAGGCCGAGGCCGAGGGGCTCGACAAGATCTTCATCGAGGCGGGATTCGAATGGCGCGAGCCGGGATGTTCCATGTGCCTGGCGATGAATGCCGACAAGCTCGGCGCCGGTGAGCACTGTGCTTCCACCTCGAATCGCAATTTCGAAGGCCGGCAGGGCTACGGCGGGCGCACCCACTTGGTCAGCCCCGCAATGGCCGCCGCTGCCGCCATTGCCGGTCATTTCGTCGACGTACGCAGCTTCGACGCCCAGCCCGTCGCAGAGGAGGCCTGAGCCATGAGAAAGTTCGAACGTACCGAAGGGCTCGTCGCGCCGCTCGACCGAGCCAACGTCGACACCGACCTGATCATCCCCAAGCAGTTCTTGAAGTCGATCAAGCGCACCGGCTTCGGCGTCAATCTGTTCGACGAGCTGCGCTACCTCGACGAGGGGCAGCCCGGACAGGATTGCTCGCAGCGTCCGCTCAACCCGGATTTCGTGCTCAACCAGCCGCGCTACCGGGGCGCCAGCGTGCTGCTCGCGCGGCGCAACTTCGGCTGCGGCAGCTCCCGCGAGCACGCCCCCTGGGCGCTGGAGGACTTCGGTTTCCGCGTGGTGATCGCGCCGAGCTTCGCCGACATCTTCTACAACAACGCCTTCAAGAACGGTCTGCTGCTGATCGCTTTGCCGGAGGAGACGGTCGAGCGCCTGTTCCGCGAGGTGGAAGGCACCGAAGGCTACCGTCTCGACGTGGATCTGGAGAACCAGCGCGTCATCACTCCGAGTGGTGAGGTGCTCGAATTCGAAGTCGATGGTTTTCGCAAGCACTGCCTGCTCGAAGGGCTCGACGACATCGGCCTCACCTTGCAGGACGAGGAGGCCATACGTGCCTTCGAGGTGAAGCATCGGCAGGCTCGGCCGTGGCTATTCCGCGATAGCGCTCAGGCCTGACACGTATACTCTGCATTCGCCTTCGCCCTCTGCATTTGCCGGAGGCAGTGGGGCTGATCCGGGAGCGGATTGATCAACCTAGAATTGAAGGGCGTAGGGGACAGCCGCCGCCATTCGTTCAAGAAAGGCAAGGACAAGGATTGAAAAACACATGACACGCAAGATTCTGGTACTGCCGGGTGACGGCATCGGCCCCGAGATCACCGCTCAGGCGAGCCGCATCCTGGCTGCCTGCCAGGCCCGCGGCCTCGATATCGACATCGAGGAGGGGCTGGTCGGAGGTAGCGCCTATGACGAACACGGCGAGCCGCTGCCCGCCGTGACCCTGGAGAAGGCCAAGGCCGCCGATGCCATCCTGCTCGGTGCCGTGGGCGGCCCCAAGTGGGACAAGCTCGAGGATCTGACCAAGCGCCCCGAGAAGGGCCTGCTCGGCCTACGCAAGCATCTCGGTCTGTTCGCCAACCTGCGCCCGGCCATCACCTATCCGCAGCTGGCTAGTGCCTCCAGCCTCAAGCCCGAGCTGGTGGCTGGCCTCGACATCATGATCGTGCGCGAGCTCACCGGCGGTATCTACTTCGGCCAGCCCCGCGGTATCGAAGTGCGTGACGGCCAGCGAGTCGGCTTCAATACCTACGTTTACTCCGAAAGCGAGATCGAGCGTATCGGTCGGGTCGCCTTCGAGCTGGCCCAGAAACGCGGCAAGCGCCTGTGCAGCGTGGACAAGGCCAACGTGCTCGAGGTCACCATCCTGTGGCGCGAGGTAATGGAACGGCTGGCGCCGGAATATCCCGACGTCGAGCTATCCCACATGTACGTCGACAACGCCGCCATGCAGCTGGTGCGCGCGCCCAAGCAGTTCGACGTGGTGGTGACAGGCAACATGTTCGGCGACATCCTCTCCGATGCTGCTGCCATGCTCACCGGCTCCATCGGCATGCTGCCCTCGGCCTCGCTCAACCAGAGCGGTCAAGGCATGTACGAGCCGTGCCACGGCAGCGCGCCGGACATCGCCGGCAAGGGCATCGCCAACCCGCTGGCGACCATCCTCTCGGTGGCGATGATGCTGCGCTATTCGCTGGCTGAGTTCGAGCTTGCCCAGCGCATCGAAGACGCCGTAGGCAAAGTGCTGGACGACGGTCTGCGCACGGCGGATATTGCCTCGGAAGGCATGCGCACCGTCTCCACCAGCGAGATGGGTGACGCAGTGCTGGCGGCCTTCGAGGCGGCCTGACGGCTGCCCACGACGACTGGCTCGTTACCCTGCGCCCGGACCCGCCTGCGAGGTGGGTCCGGGTCATGTATACTATTTGCCTCATTCTCTTCAGGAGGACTTCACATGTTGAAAGTCGGTTTCGTCGGATGGCGCGGCATGGTGGGCTCCGTGCTCATGCAGCGCATGCAGGAGGATGGTGATTTCGACGGCATCGAGCCGATCTTCTTCACCACCTCCCAGGTCGGTCAGCCCGGCCCGGATATCGGCGTCGACGTTCCTCCGCTCAAGGATGCCACCGACATCGAAGCGCTAAAGGCGCTGGATGTCGTGATCACCTGCCAGGGCGGCGATTACACCAAGCAGGTCTATGGCGACCTGCGCGGCGGCGGCTGGAAGGGCTACTGGATCGATGCCGCGAGCACCCTGCGCATGGAGGACGAGGCCACCATCGTGCTCGATCCGGTCAACCGCAAGGTGATCGACGAGCAACTGGCTCGCGGCGCCAAGACCTTCGTCGGCGGCAACTGTACGGTCAGTTTGATGCTGATGGGACTGGGTGGGCTGTTCGAAGCCGATCTGGTCGAGTGGATGACCTCCATGACCTATCAGGCTGCCTCCGGCTCCGGCGCCAAGCACATGCGCGAACTGCTGCTGCAGATGGGTGCGCTGCGCGACTGCGTTGCCGGAGAACTGGACGATCCGGCCAGCGCCATCCTGGATATCGACCGCAAGGTCACCCAGGCCATGCGCAGCGGCGATTTCCCGACCGAGAACTTCACCGCGCCGCTGGCGGGTAGCCTGCTGCCGTGGATCGACACCAAGCTCGATAACGGCCAGAGCCGCGAAGAGTGGAAGGGTAGCGTCGAAACCAACAAGATCCTGGGTATCCAGAACAATCCGGTACCCATCGATGGTCTTTGCGTACGCATCGGCGCCATGCGCTCACACAGCCAGGCCTTCACCATCAAGTTGAAGAAAGATGTGCCGATAGATGAAATCGAGGAGCGCATCGCCAAGCACAACGAGTGGGTGAAGGTGATCCCCAACGACAAGGAAGCCACTATCGCGGGCCTGACGCCCTCGGTCGTGACAGGCACCTTGAGCGTTCCTGTGGGTCGTCTGCGCAAGCTGAACATGGGTGGCGAATACCTATCCGCCTTCACTGCCGGTGACCAGCTGCTCTGGGGTGCGGCCGAACCGCTCAAGCGGATGCTTAGGATTCTGCGCGAGCAGTGATCGTTTCGCAGTGCCAAGGACGGGGCATCTCCTGCGGGAGATGCCCCGTTCTGTTTGATGGGCACCGTGTCGCAGTGCAGGGTGAGGCGGACTCAACTCGCCAGCCTAGCTCATCTCATGCAAAGGTATGATGTCTATTCCGTCGCCTTCAGAATCCCGGCACCATAAGAACCGGGGTGCTTTATAAGCAAGCGGGTAACGCAAGGGAGTTCGATGAGACGAAAGTTGACCTTAGCCGTGATGCTGTCGCTGCTGGCTGCTAGCCCTCCAGCGTTGGCTCTGGGGGTCGGGGAAGTAGAGGTTCGCTCTCCCTTGAACGCTCCGCTGCGCGCTGTGATCCCACTCACCGATACGGCCGGGATGGACCCTGAGCTGCTGCGCGTCAGCGTAGCCGACCCCCGTGAGTTCGACTCCGCCGGCCTGTTGCGCACAGCGATTGCCGCCAGCGTGCGCGCCGACGTCGAAGTCCGCCAGGGCCAATGGGTGGTGACGCTGGTCAGCGAGAGGGCGGTGCGCGAGCCGTGGATGGATCTGCTGCTGCGCTTCGATTGGCCCGGCGGACGGCAGCTGCGCGAGGTCACGCTGCTGCTGGACCCCCCTGACTATGACCGCATGCCGGTGCTGGTCAGTGGGTCGCAGCGCCAGTCACCCGCCGCGAATGGCAGTGCTGATACGCCGCCGGAGCCCACGGCCGCGGGTGCTTCCCGGCCTTCCATGGCGAGCACGAACCAAGCCCAGGCCATGAGTTCCGCGTGGGTGGGCAGTGGCGATACTTTGTGGTCGGTCGCCACCCGTCTGCGCCCCGATGACGGTATCACTCTCAATCAGATGATGGTGGCGCTGGTCGAAGCCAATCCGGCTATATTCCCGTCGGGAAACATCAACGCCATGCGCGCCGGTCACTCCCTCGATGTACCGTCACGCGAAACCATTGCGATACGCTCCGGCGCCGAAGCCGATCGCGTGGTTCAGGCGATGAACCAGGCTTGGGCCAGTCGTGGCAGTGGCGCGCCCGTACGTGTGGCCCTTGGGCCGACGCCTCCCGCTGGAGAGAGCGTGCGGGAGGCCGCTGTGGCATCGGTTGAGCCACCGGACACGAGCGAGCCGGCATCGCAGCCCCTGGCGGCGGTTGCCCCCACGCCCGCTGAGGAAGTAGCCGATGCTTCACCTCGCCTCACGCTGCTCAGCGATGAGGAGCTGGCCGTTGAAGTCGCTCGAGCGGCTGCGGTGTCGAATGCCCCGGAACGGGCTGCTTCCGGTGCGCGTCCAACTGCGCTGGATGCCGAGGTCGTGGCCGCACTGGGGGGGAGTGAGCTGGCGCTAGAGCGGAACGAGCCGCGTCTGGCTCTTCTCGAGCAGCGCTGGCAGGAGAGTCGCGCTGCGCTGACGGAGGTGCAGGCCGAGCGCGACCTGCTTCAGCAGGAACTCGGTGGCCTTCAGCAAGAAGTCGAGGCCATGCGCGAACAACTCGCTGCCTTGCTTGCTGATGGGGGCAGGGCCACCGGAGCAGGTATGGCTGGTGCCGTGGCGCAGCCAGAGGTCGAGGCTGATCAAGACGAAGCGTCCTGGTGGGGCGCCGCCTATCCTGCGGCCATCGATCGAAACCTGCTGCTGGGTGGGGCCGGGCTGGCAGCTTTGTTGGGCCTGTGGTTATGGGTACGCAGGCGACAGCGTCGTGATGCCATCGCCGTCGGCAATACTCCCACGTCAGGCATGGTCCACGGTATGCCGCCTTCCGGCGCGCCGGCGCCGTCGAGTGCGACGGCCACGATGTTACCGCCGTTGGTGCCCGGACTGACCGTAGGCGAAGCTGAAGAGCCGCCACAGGATGGGCCGCGTCCCTCGATGCCCCATGCCGAGGCGATCAGCGAAGCGGATATCTTCATGGCCTATGGGCGCTATGACCAGGCGAAAGAGCTTCTCGAGGCTGGGCTCGACCGCGACCCTGGCCGGCATGAGCAGCGCCTAAAGCTGCTCGACATTCATGTGCAGCAGGGCAGTTGGCAGGCGGCAGAGGAAGAAATGCAGATTCTGGCCGAAACCGGGAACTCGGCGCTGATGGCCGAAGCGGCGCGTTTGATGGCCAGGCGCCAGGCGTCGGATATCGCTGCCGAGACCATGCCGTCGGGCCAGGAAGAGTCCGCTATCGCTGGCGAGCCCATACCATCGGGCCAGGAGGAGACCGATGTCAGTGCCGAGACCATGCCATCGGCAGACGCTGAGCAAGAGCAGCAAAGGCCTGGCTCGGAAGCGGACGATGTATCGGCTGCGCCAGATTTCGCCGCCGAACCTAGGGAGGCGCACGAGGCGGCCCCCATCGAATGGGACGTGATCGACTACCAACCGCCGCGCCTCGATCCTGAGCCTGTCCTCAGGGCGGAGACGCCGATGCAGCCCAGCGTCGATTTTCCACGTACGAACCCAGACGAGAGTGCGCCGCTGGATAGCGAAGGTAATGATGATTCGCAATGGGAGGTGGAGGAGGTGGCCTTCCCGCCGCTGGACCATGATAATGGTCCGGTCCAGAACGAGTCAGCCCAATGGGACGAGCTCGCCGACGCCCGCCGCCTGCTGGAGCAAGGCGAGCTAGAGCGTGCCCGGCCGCTGGTGCAGGGGCTGCTCGATGGGGCCGATGAGCCACGCCTGCGCGAAGAGGCTCGGGCGCTGATCACACACTATCGACTCTGACGGTGGCATGACCCTTTTTCAATTACTCGATGATCGCCGACCTCTGCGTGGCCGCCTGGCCATGGGGGTGGAGTATGACGGCAGCGCCTATTGTGGCTGGCAGCGTCTCAAGCATGCGCCTTCGGTTCAGGGCGAACTGGAGCGGGCGTTGGCCAAGGTGGCAAGCCAGCCGATAACCGTGCACGCCAGCGGACGCACCGACTCAGGTGTGCACGCCACGCGTCAGGTCATACATTTCGACTCTCCGGTGCCGCGCTCTCAAAAAGCATGGGTCTTCGGCGTCAATGCCAACCTTGCGCGCGATGTCGCGGTACGCTGGGTGCGTGAGGTACCCGACGACTTCCACTCCCGTTTCAAGGCGCTGGCACGCCGCTATCGCTACCTCATTCTCAACCAGATGAGCCGGCCGGTGCTGGAGCGCGCCAACGTCACCTGGTGTCGTGACCCGCTCGATGCCGATGCCATGCATCGTGCCGCCCAGGCGCTGGTGGGCGAGAACGATTTCTCCAGTTTCCGCGCCGCGGGATGTCAGTCGAAGACCCCTTGGCGGCATCTGCATTTCATCGAGGTGCGCCGTCACGGCCCGCTGGTGGTCGTCGACGTGCAGGGCAATGCCTTCCTGCACCATATGGTTCGAAACATCGTCGGCGCCCTTGTCAGCGTGGGGCGCGGTGAGCAAGACGACACCTATCTGGCCAGGTTGCTGGCACTCAGGGATCGCACGCTCTCCGATGTCACGGCGCCGGCCTGTGGGCTGCATTTCGTCGACTCGCTCTACGATAACGACTGGGGCCTTCCGCAGGAGCCGCTGGGGCCGAATCTGCTGGCGTTTCTGGGTGAGTGGACCGGCGAGCGCGAGCTGCCGGACTGCCCCAGGGTCGAATTTCGTCGAGGCCGGCCGCTGGCCGAGACGGTCGGCGACGACGCTGCGATCAAGGAGGAGGAGCCGTGACCTATTCAGCCCCTACATCGGTACGTACCCGTATCAAGTTTTGCGGCCTGACCCGGGAGCAGGACATCCTGGACGCCGTGGCGGCAGGTGCCGATGCGCTGGGCTTCGTGCTCTGGCCCGGCAGTCGCCGGCATGTCGATGAGGATCGCCTGGTCGCGCTGGCGGCCTGCGTACCGGCCTTCGTCACCCGAGTGGGTCTTTTCGTCGACGCCACCCCTGAGGACATACGACGCGCCAGCAGACACCTCGATCTGCTGCAGTTCCACGGCGATGAGCCCCCGGACTTCTGCGCCGGCTTCGAGCTGCCCTGGATCAAGGCACTGCGCATGCGTGACGACCTCGATCTTCAGGCGGCTGCGGAGGCTTATGACGAAGCCCAGGCGCTGCTGCTGGACGCCTACCGCCCCGGTGTCCCGGGGGGGACCGGGGAGACCTTCGACTGGTCGCGAATCCCCGCAAGCCTGGCAAAACCTGTTATTCTCGCGGGGGGGCTGACGCCTGACAACGTGGCAGCAGCCGTTGCGCGAGTGCGCCCCTTTGCGGTGGACGTCTCCGGCGGGGTGGAAGTCGCGCCTGGCCACAAGGACCCCCGGCTGCTGGCGAATTTCGCCGCGGCGGTGGCCGAGGCCGACCGCAAGCGTTGAAGCGACCGAATCCGTCTGCCCCGAGCCC
>NZ_JBYCKL010000074.1:0-5494 GCF_057473365.1 Halomonas sp. TH-94 | reverse complement strand
GATCGGGCATGAGGTCGTCGTCTCCTTCCTCGAGGGCGACCCCGACCAGCCGCTGATCACCGGGCGCACCTACCACGCCGTCAACACCCCGCCCTACACACTGCCGGCGCACAAGACGCGTACCGTGATCCGCACCCAGAGTCACAAGGGCGAAGGCTTCAACGAACTGCGCTTCGAAGACGAAGCCGGCGACGAGCAGATCTGGCTGCACGCTCAGAAGGACCTGGAGCTGCTGACCAACAACGACCGCACCGAAGAGATCGGCAACGACAGCTTCCTCACCGTGCACCACGACCGTATCGGTGAGATCGACGGCGACGAGCACCACACCGTGCGCGGCAATCGCCATGAGCAGACCGACGGCAACCAGCACCTCACGGTACAGGGCACGCTGCACATCAAGGCCGGCCAGGCCTGGCTCAGCGAATGCGGCCGCGAACTGCACATCAAGGCCGGCCACAAGGTGGTGCTGGAAGCCGGCAGCGAAATGACGCTGAACGCCGGCGGCAGCTTCCTCAAGCTCGACGGCGGCGGCGTCACCCTGGTCGGGCCCAAGGTGAAGATCAACGCCGGAGGCAGCCCCGGCTCGGGCAGTGGCCAGGCCGTCGAGACGCCGCTGCTGCCGGGCCGGGCAGTGCCGGAGGTGCATGAGGACGTGACACTGGGGCCGATCTTCGGGCACCGCCTGGAGCAGGCCATGGTCACGCACGCCCCCTTGGTAGAGCCCTGCCAGAAGCCGTCCAATGGGGGCCCCTGCCCGCTTGGCGAAGCTTGTCCCTGTGAAGGGCCGGGAGCTCGTGCATGAGCGAAGTCACCCAGGCCTCTACCCTAACAGCGCTAGTCGCCACACGGCCCGGCGAGCGCTACTGGCTGGTGGTGGAACAGCACAGCGAAACGCTCGGTCGCCTTTATGCGCTGGACTCGACACCCGAGGTCGCTTGGCTCTTCGACGAAACCCTTTATGCCTCGGCCCGCGATATGGGGCCATTAGTGGTATCTACACAGCCCGGTACAGCGTTATGGAATGTCTTCGTCGAAAGCCAGGGTGCGGCTCCGCTTGCGGGTATCGCCGTGGCAAGCTTCGCCGACCGTGATGTCATGCTGAGCCACCTGCGCCATCGTCTGGATGCCAAGTTCTATGGCAACCGGCGTGGCCTGCTGCGCTATTACGATCCTTGGGTAGCAGCTCATCTCTTCGCGGACGCTCCATCCTCGCTCTGGCTAGGCCCCCTTTCCGGGCTGTTCTGGCATGGCGGTACTTTTTATCAACGAGCCCAATATGGCGCCCTCTGGTATGCATGCCGACCAGCTTCGACAGCCCTGAAGGAGCCGATAAGCGAGACGAGCGAGACGCTCAGCCTTTCCCCCAACCAGGAGGAGAGTCTCGAAGCGCTCGTGTATCAGTACCCGCTATGGCAGCGGCTGGGCAGAGACGCGGGGCTCGAGGAGCACTCCGCAGAGCATGCCCGGCGTTTCGTGGCGGCTCTCGACGAAGCCAAGCGCTTGTCGATACCTGAGCACGACATTTCCGATTTCGTGCTCCTGCGCTTTGAATACTGTCAGACACCGCTGCCTGACGATGTGGATAGACATCCGGCAGAGGCAAGACTGGCGGCGCTCCAACGACATTTCCATACCAGGGAAGAGAATACGACCATCGGGAGAGACCGGGCATGAGCAACGGTACATTGTGCAACACCGCTTGCGAAGGCGAACAGCTCATCATTCAGGTCATGGGCAAGGATCATCCGCCCGGGCACAAGGTGGTCATCGTCGACCAATACCGTGGCGAGCCAATAGCAGAGTTCGGCGAGCCAGAAACCGAAGACCTGCCGTCCCCGGTCAGCGTGCTGCACAAGTGGCGTTGGCACGGTTACCAGCGCGTCAATGCCCAACTGCATATCGATAGCGAGAGCGGTGAGCCAATCCGATTGCCACTACTGGAATGGCTCAACAAGAACAGCCGCAAACCCAGGATGCAGGACAACGTCATCCAGCCAGTACTGCCAATGGCGTTGTGGCAAGGTTTAGGACGTAACGAGCGGCACGCCCTGCCGCTGCGCCCCGGCTATCTCTACATATTCCACGGCGACAAGTTATGGCGGGAGATCCAGGCCTCAGCAAATGCCGAGAGCGGACAGATGGAGTTTCGCGATATCGACTTGGCAACTCACCGCGACGACAGTGATCGTTACCAGGACGATCGCCGACCCGCCGCCGGTATCGCTTTGGAAGAGATTTGGCTGCCCCACCGGGCCAACGAACGTTACATCGACGGCGGTGTACGGATCGCCTACTCCGAAGTGCAGTGGTCAGCGGCGCGACTCAATTACCTGCAAGCAGATACCCATGCCCAGCGTACACGTTGCCACTCCATCAACCTATCAAGCGCCAACAACTTCGCCTCACCGGGTCGGCTGTATATGCTCTCCCAGGGAGAACCCCAGCGCTTGCGTATTGACCTGGCCGAGCAGCATGCCGCCACTCCGAGCGCCCTGGTTCAGGACCTGGCGGGCGACTACCTGCCTCAGTTGCGCGGCCAGGCAGCCGAAGAGCTTAGCCAGTTCGACTCAGGGGATACGGCCCGTGCCGCCGCCGATGAAGGCATGCGCGCCGGTAACGGCCATGGAGAGCAGCCATCGCCCCTCTATTTACAGGCGTCCGCCCGTTGCCAGGTGCTGAAAGAGCGCACGACCCAGGGCGATGCCGATACGGAAGACACCAACATCCTTTGGGAGGGACTGGGGGGAGCGGAGGATTGCCTTGCCGCCGCACGGGGGCGAGAGATTCCCGGGCTCATACTGGTGGATACCCTGTTCGAGATGCGCCACAGCTTGCACGGCTGTCGGGCAAGCCTAGAGTATCTCCAACTGATTCCTGCCCTGGCCGCCCAGGACGAGTTTTACGAATGTGCCGCCCTGGTCAACCAGACCATACTGCGCCGCCACGACCATACCGGCCAAGCGAATGCACTGCGTCGCTTTGCCGACAAGGCCGATCTGAGCGATTCGGGTAAACTGCAGCGCATCCTGCGCAGGGCCCAGAGAGAGCTGGCTCGCAACCAGCTCGAGGCCTATCAGAGCAGGCTCCATGGACTGTTGCTCAGCCAAGAAGGCAATGCCGTACTGGCCGACCTGTTCAGTCTGGAAGGCCATGACTATCTCGGTGCCTATGCGCTGACAGCCGACCTGCTCGAAGCGCTACGCGATGCCCCGGGCCATGCCGACCCCCTGCACGACGAACCGCCTACCTCGCCCACCCGGCCGCAGCGCTATCTAGTCGATGTGTTGCGAGACGGCAGCAGTTACTCGCTACACGCCATGCTGTTTCCCAGCAACGAGGAGACACCGCTCGACGTGCCGCTGGAGCTGCCGGATGAAGAGGAAAACCCAGGCGACGGCCGTGTACGCCTCAAGGCGTTAGCTCAGCAGGCGGAACAGGAGTTCCCCAACGAGGAGGACGATCTCCAACTCCACGAGACTGCCTACCTGGCGGCGATAGGCAGCGCCGAAGGCTTCACTTACAGCGCAGAGCTGAAGCGCTGGGGCGGGGTGGTTGACCTCGTATTTGGCCGCCTGGCCGAGCAAGCCAATTTGCTGTTCGAAGAGAGCGCACGCCAAGCCATCGCTTTGCCTGCCGCACGCTTGGTACGAGTCGGCTTTCCGGAGCTGTTCGGAAGGATCACCGGTACCGCGCGTGGCAATGTGCGCGAGGACATGGTCATCCTCGGCGTTCGCGATTCTCGAGGCCAGCTCTACAACGGCCTGACGGAGCACGAGCGCAGCGCCAGCCGCCAGGGCGCGCAAGGCCAGGCGCGCCAGAGCTTCGAAGGTGCCGTTCGCCAGGCAACGGGGCGGACGTTGACACCCAGCCAGGCAAGAGGGATGGCAGCGCTTTCAGCCGCTGCCAACGAACCACATTTGATCGTGCTGGTGACCGAGTCCGACTCCGAAGCGGCGAGACTGTCGCGCCGCGCGCGAATGCAGGTAGGGGTGGCAGGCGCCGCTGATATGATACGTCTGCCGTATGTAATTGCGGCATTTGAACTGTTTAACTTACAACAGGAAGTGACGCGCTTTGAATTGAACCCAACAAGAAGAAGCCAGATAGGTCGGAATGCAGCTTTGTTCGATTTAACGGTCGCTTCAATAAAAGCAATAGAGTTTTTTGGTGAACGCCACAATCTGCTGAGCCAGCTTCGCTCTAACACCATTAGCCGTCATCTACCACTGGGCGATGCTCTAATGCGATCGCAAAGCACCTTGTTAGTAAAAGCCGGTGGCCGTCTTAAGGGAACAATTACCGCCGTTAACCTAGCTGGCACAGCAGCAGGTGTAATAAGCTCCGCGCTGCTGGCCTGGGATGCCTGGACACGTTTTCAACATGGAAATATGGGGGCGGGCATCGCTCTCAGCATTGCCTCTATCAGTACCGCTGTGGTGGCCGGCTCGGCCCTGATCAAGACCAGCCCGCTGTGGCTGGGCCTAGGCCCGGTGGGATGGATCGCTCTTGGTCTTTCCCTTGCAGCGGTTGCAGTGTCTATTTGGCTGACCGATAACGAAATCGAAGAGTGGCTGCGTCTGGGCCCCTTCGGTAATAACGAACGCTATGCATGGCGCAATGCCCCCGCCGAATCGTTCGACCGCCTGGTCAGCCTGTTCGCCAATATCCGTATTCGCATCGAGCCAATTGGCCTAGCCACAGCTGAATCCGTCGCGCAGGATTCCGAACAGCGCCCTGCCATCGGCTTGCTCAGTACCAGCCGCCCTATTGAATATGTGACTCGCCTGATAGCCCAGCAAACTCTGGCCCAGTCCACAGGTCCAGTCGCCAATACCCGAGTGGTGGTCCAGAGCAACCTGCCGGGGCTGGCATCGGGCTGGAATCAGGTCGCCAAGTTTCGCTTCCAGGTCGTCACCGAGCGCAAACACGAGTACCGCAAAGATGGCTATTCCGAGTGGTTGAGGGAAGAGAGCAGCATAGGTGGCCCCGTAGAACCGCTCTTCGAGCGCGCCACCACCGACGGCAGGGAGTATTATTTGCAGGTGCCCGGCCAGGCAACGCAACCAGGCGGCCGTTGGGGCTCAGATCGTCGCACGACTCATCACCTCAGAGTCAGGGTGCAATGGATCAAGGAGCCGACCAATTACGTTATGCTACCGCGCGTCTTGCCGGCTCCAGCACCGACCGAGACGAGCAGTGGCGACTCGCTCGTTCCCGATTTCGAGCGTACCGATCGCCCCTACTGGGCCGATGAAACGACCCATCGCAACAAAGAGGTAACCAATGGCTGATTTGCAGCCCATCAGCTACAGCGCGGGCGCTTATACCGCGGAGCAAGCTCAACAACCACGCCAGGTAGAAAGCGAACATTCGCGGAGGTTTCGTATGTCCGCCGCCAGCGGACAACAGCTGCCTCACCGTCACCCCACAGTGGATATCTTCCCGAACCGTGAGCTGCAGGAGATGAACCCGGCAAAGCTGCGCGAGATCG